>CADCTM010000093.1:4518-4836 GCA_902805485.1 uncultured Coleofasciculus sp.
ATAGTGGGTGTACAACCTATCTTAAGATGACCAAACTTACCTTTTTTAATTTCTTCAATTTTAGCAACTAATTGATTTTCAACATCAATTAATCGAGGTGCTTCCTCATACAAGAAGTTACCAACTTCTGTAAGTTTAATTTTACGTCCTAATCGATAGAAAAGTGAGGTCCCTAGCTCAGATTCTAGTGACTTTATCTTAACGCTAACTGCAGGCTGGGTTAAGCTTAGGGCGTCAGCTGCCTCGGTAAAGCTTAGATGTCTTGCGACTTCTAAAAACACTTTTATTTGATAAACTTCCATTTTTTGCCTCTTTTTT
>CADCTM010000094.1 GCA_902805485.1 uncultured Coleofasciculus sp.
TTCTGGAAGTTTTTCTAATGCTAGGTGCGAAGAAGCCGTAGCCCCAGATAAGCGCTTTAAAAGATTAGGTCTAGGGTCGTGCAACAAGTAAATAATTTCATCTCCGGGTTGCCAATCTTCTGTAGATGATACAACTTGAAGACCCGCTTCCCGCTCCAGCAGTAAGGGCATTAGTTCCCCAGAACGAATTAAGGCTTGTAAATGCGCTCGTTGAAAAGCAAATTCTGGCTCTTTTAGTGTAGTTTGACCTAACTTTACTTGCCCGTCATTAAGGTACTGATTCCAAGATTTAATCGGCAATTGTGATACAAAAGCTTGATTAACTTTCGTGGTATTAGAAGTTGTTGGGGTTTGAGGATCGCGGGGAAATACGGCTAAAACTCTTGGCGGTTTAAACTCTTCAGCGGCACGTTGCGCTAATACTAAGTTCACCTCGCCATTACTTGTCATTGCCAGAAATGTTCCCATCGAATCAAGTCCTGCCTCTTCCAAAACATCAATATCCAGTCCACTGCTTTGGAAGACCCGCAGATTTTCTTGTTCAGCTTTTTGGCAAGCTTCTGGATCGGTATCAATTAGCACCACAGATTCGCCTCGCTCTTGAAACAAACGGGCAATTAAACGACTTAAGGGATTACAACCAATAATTACTGCCCCTGTGACTCCAGAGTGCAGATGCAGTTGAAGCCAGTTCGCAATCCAGCGAGCGGTAAGTCCTTGAAAAAAAACTGTCATTATAATCGTGAGAAAGACTAAAGCTTTAATCGAGTCACCACCATTAATCCCTCTTTGTGTTAAAAGAATTGCAAATAAAGACGCCACAGAAGCGCTGACAATTCCTCTCGGCGCAACCCAAGATAAAAAGAATTTTTGTCGCCAATTCAGCCCACTATTCCAAGTGCAAATCGTAATGCTAATGGGACGCACGACAAACATTAGCGCCAAGACAGTGAACAAACTGCCCCAACCGAGAGCAAAGATACTAGCTATCGATAAATCCGCAGAAAGCAGAATGAAGAGGACAGAAACCCCAAGAATTGTTAATTGTCCCTTGAAGCGCCGCAATAAGCGCTCTTCAGGTAATGCCGATGCGCCAACAACCAGTCCAGACACGACTGTTGCCATCAACCCCGATTCTGAACGAATAGTTTGTGCTAAACCAAATAAACCCCACATCCCCGCCAATACAACCAGGTTTTTCAGTTCTTCTGAGATGAAATTGGCGCGTTTGAGAATTAAGCCAAGCAACCAACCACCAACGGCACCAATCGCGGCACCAATACCAAGACGCAGGATCAGTCCCACAATTACGGCTAAAGGCCCAGCATCACCGTTCAAAATCGTGTCCAAGACGACAACGGCAAGGATTGCCCCAACGGGGTCAATTAAGACGCCTTCGCCCTCTAGAATCGTCGCTACCTGCCGATCAACTTGAACTTGTTTTAAAAGGGGGCTAACGACAGTCGGTCCTGTGACGACCACAAGAGCGGCGTAGAGAAAGGCAATTGACCAGGGAAATTCACCAAGCCAGTGTGCCGCCATGCCACCCCCAAGTAGGGTGATTAGTGTCCCTAATGTCACCAGGTTTCTGAGACTGCCGGAAACTTTTCCCAAGTCTCGCAGTTCCAGGTTTAATCCTCCCTCAAAGAGAATGACTGCGACGGAAAGAGCAACAATTACTTCCAGTCCAACTCCTAGTTGCTGCGGGTGCAATACACCCAAACCATCTCGCCCCAAAAGGATACCAAACATCAGCAGAAAGACGATGCTCGGTACTTTGATGTATTCGGCGACTACCTGGGCACTAATCCCAGCGAGGACTGCCATCACCATCTGTAGCGTTAGTTCAAATGAGCCTTCCATAAGCGTTAAATATCGCAGCCGATTGAATCAGGTCTAAATGCCTTACGTTCTGCGTTCAAAAGCATAGTTGGGTTTTGAAACCAATGCAATTGAGGCATATAATTGACCCTTAGAAATGAGTAAGATGCTTTATAACAGGGTATAACTTTAAACCAATCGAAGAATTAATATCGCCTTTGTCTGAAACTAACGTTTGATTGTCATTTTAAAGCGATAGTCCAAACTCAATACTTTTGAGAGTGTCCATTGCTCGGCTTGATACAGGGGTTTGGTTCATTAAGGCGTATTGTCTTGTTGAGGAAACCTGCACGTTTGGTGATGTAGTTCAGCCAATCCTACGATTGCCATTGGATTAATCCGGATCAATCGCCCACCGCTCAGGAAGTAATACTTGTAGAGACAAATCTTACTTCCTGTAAAGAAAACTAGCTTATAACATACATTGCTGAATATCCTGATTGGCGGTAAACACGTAAGCCGGTTCTTTTGGAAGAGTACACTACAGGGAACAGGCATGGTAGCTAATTATTATTTTTTGGAAGATGCTCATCTAATGGGTCTGATTTAATTTATTTTTATTGTGTATGATTGTCATTTAACTGGCGTCAGATGCTTCACTTGAGGTGTATATTCTTAGAGACGTTTTGCTGTGATGAGCCGACAACAATTTGTCAAATTGGGTGGGAAAAGTTAAGTTTTGATTCATGTGAGGTATTTTAACACCAGGGTTTTGAGATAAGACGTTGAGCAATTATTTTTTGCAGGGTGTTGGTTACAAAGAAAGTGTAGGGAGTAATCGGAATGGGATGTTTAGGTCGGTTCACTAGTTCAACCATCACCACGGGGCAATCAACTGAACTGGTGTAGCTGAAAGTGCTTATTCATAATTAAAAAAGTCACCATTGATCGCGTACTGCTGCCGCGCCGCAGTTTTGAGTGCGATCGGTAGGTTAAATTGCAGAGGGGAAGAAAATTGGCAACGCGCAGCAATCTGAATTGTTGGTAAAGATGGAACGTCAAACGTTTACTTGGGGGAGTTCAGGCAACCGCATTCGTAAGACTGAACGCTGGGTTGAAAGACTGTGGGTTTTGGGGTTACTCTTGGCGGCTTTGCTCGTATTTGGGATTAATTTGGGCAGTCTGCCACTCTCGGATTGGGGGGAAGGAACGGTTGCTTTGGTTGCTCGCGAAATCACAAAAGCACCTTTTGAGTCTTGGCGGTGGTTTTATCCAACGCTTGACGGGAAACCTTATCTAGAATCGCCACCTTTACTTTATTTACTAATTGCGGCAGCTTATAAAATTGCTGGTGTCAACGAGTGGACGACGCGCCTACCTGGGGCAATTTTGAGTGCTTTCTCGGTTCCGATTTTGTATGGAATTGGTCGAGAAATTTTCCCTTCCCGTCAAAGCGCAATTTTCTCTAGCTTGATTTATTTAACGTTATTTCCAGTAGTTTGTAGGGGACGATTGGCGCTCTCCGATGGAATGGCGTTAGGCTTTTTGATGTTGATGATCTGGTGTGTTTTGCGATCGCGTCGTGATTTACGCTGGGCGCTGGGTGTTGGATTCGGATTTAGCTTAATTGCTTTAAGCAAAGGGTTTGTGCTGGCATTATCATCAGGAGCGATTGTGTTCCTATTCTTAAGCTGGGATACTCCGAGGTTACTAACCTCTTTTTATTGGTGGCTGGGATTGCTGCTGGGAAGTGTTCCGGGAGTCGCTTGGTACGCTTTTGGAGTGCTGAAATATGGTCAGGGTTTCATCACTACAGGGATTTTTAATCAACCGCTACAGCCCATTTGGTTATCCGTCGTTGCCAACCTTCGCCATCCTTGGTACTACTGGGTAGAATTCCTAAAATTTTCAATCCCTTGGTTAGTGTTCTTTCCTTATGGGTTGCGACTTGCTTGGAAAAATCGGATTTGGGGTTGGGCGAAATTAGTGCTGGTTTGGGCAAGTGTTTATGGGTTGGCAATCTTGGTGATGCTGACTAAACTATCCGGGTATATCTTACCCTTGTATCCCGCTTTAGCGCTTGCGAGTGGCGCTTTATTGACTCAAGTTTGGCATTTATCATCCCGCAAATCTTATCCCCCTGTCTGGAAGATTGGTTTAAGTTTCTTGGCACTTGGCACAATAATCGGTAGCCTTTATTTTGGGATTTTTGACCCGGTTAACCGTCAATTATCGATAATTTTTGCCTCAGTTGGTTTGACAATAGCTATGGCGGCGGTTCTCTCGGCTCGTCGCGACTTACAATTTATTTCGATTCTCTTCTGGGGAATGTATATTTCGCTGCTGCTATTGATGACTTCTCCTTATTGGATTGGGGAATTTCAACCAACTTATCCAATTAAACCGCTTGCTGACCTTGTTCGTCGTGGCACACCGAAGGATCAAGTGATTTATGCGTCTTTCCCTGCCGCACGTCCTTCACTTAATTTTTATAGCGATCGCCAAATCATTCCTGCTTCAATTTCTCAACTCAAACAGCTTTGGAAAAAGGAACAATCCGTATATTTTTTACTGGACAAGAAAACTTATCAGCCGTTAAGCTTACCATCGAAAAGACTCGTTGATCAACTTCCTGGCTGGGTATTAATTGCTAAAGATACCAATTAATTTCCGAGTTTTAACCAATATGCCACCGACTTCCCCCATGACAATTCCTAGAAGTGGCACAACGAGATCTCACTTTTTTAGCAGCTTTGCCCAGAGAATTTTCTAAAAAACCCCCACGACAAAAAACCGAGTAATAATTACTTTTACTCGGCAGCCAGAGATTGATGGCTCTGGCTGTTACACGGGCTGAAGATATTTCTATGAAAAAGCTTCAGGTTGCTCTTACTTCAGCTTGAGTAAGTAGCTTACGATGCCTCTAGAGCCTCTTCCTCTTGTCCGTCAAGTTGCTTCAGGTGAATATGCTTTCGACCCAGAGTAATTTCAAATTCATCT
>CADCTM010000095.1 GCA_902805485.1 uncultured Coleofasciculus sp.
GCATTGATCGGTTGATTGCATATCCAATTAATAATGCAACCACAAATGGAATAACGAGCAATGCCCAAATCATACTTTAGTATCTCTTAATGCAAAAAGTGACGGATGCCTGTAAAGACCATAACTAAGCCGAGTTCATTCGCGGCTTGGATTGAATCTTTGTCTCGTAGACTACCACCTGGTTGAACAATACTAATAATTCCCGCTGCTGCTGCCGTCCGTACTGAGTCATCAAAAGGAAAGAACCCATCACTGGCAAGCGTTGCACCTTGGGATTTTTCCCCAGCTTGTTCTAAAGCAATTTTAACGGAACCGACACGATTCATTTGACCTGCACCAACACCTAATGTAGTACAGTCATTTGTTACGACAATTGCATTTGATTTAACGTGTTTGCAAACGTTCCAAGCAAATTGTAATTCTTGTAATTGCTGAGGTGTTGGCTGCTTTTCTGTCACCACCTGCCAATCATCTGGATTTGCCAGCATATCATCAGCCGCTTGCACCAGGAAACCACCCGCAATAACTTTTACAGTTTGCCGTGGTCCAGAGTTAAAATCTGGCAAAATTAAAATACGAACTTTTGATTTAGATGCCAAAATTTTTTGAGCTTCTGGCTCACAGGCAGGTGCAACAACGCATTCTAAAAATGTTTTTGTTAGGGCTGTTGCAGTAGGTGCGTCAATCGATTGATTTAGGGCAACAATTCCCCCAAAGGCAGAAATCGAATCGGCTTGGAAGGCTTTTTGATAGGCTTCTACCAAGGTTGTTCCTAATGCCACGCCGCAAGGATTGGTGTGTTTGAGAATTGCGGCGGCTGGAGTATCAGGAAATTCAGCAATTATCTGCCGTGCGGCTTCTAAATCTACCAAGTTGTTGTAACTGAGTTCTTTTCCTTGGAGAATTGTTGCCTCAGAAAAGCCAGTTGTAGTTGCCCCAACTTGATACCAAGCGGCTGATTGATGGGGATTTTCTCCGTAACGTAGGGCTTGCAATTGCTTTCCGGAAAGGGAAAATTGTGGGGGAAGTTGTTCAGGAGTTGTTGTTAGTAATTCGTTGCTGAGGTAAGTTGCGATCGCATTATCATAAGCTGCTGTATGGGAAAAAGCCTTTTGAGCGCATACTTTCCGGAAACTTAAAGGCGCTTGACCTTTATTTTGTCGTAACTCTTGCAAGTAGTCGTTGTAGTTACCGGGATTGCACAGTACCGTTAGATTCACGAAATTTTTCGCCGCTGCCCTCAGCATAGCGGGTCCACCAATGTCAATCTGCTCAATCGCTTCGGCTTCAGTTACTTCTGGATTTGCGATTGTTTGTTCAAACGGATAAAGATTAACTACGACCAAATCAATCGGGCGAATAGCGTGGGTTTCCATTTCTGCGGCATCTTGCGGCAAATCTCGACGCCCTAAAATACCGCCATGAATTCGGGGATGCAGTGTTTTCACTCTGCCGCCTAAAATCTCCGGAAATCCGGTGTAATCAGAAACTTTCGTGACAGGTAATCCTGCGGCTTTCAACGCTGCCGCTGTTCCCCCACTGCTGATTAAATCAAACCCAAATTCTTCAACTAACTGACGGGCAAAATCGATTAGTCCTGTCTTATCAGACACACTCAGCAGCGCCAGATGTCCCATGAATTATTAGTCTCCCCTTGTGTGTCACTAAGATTATTGCAGCATAAAGGCGATCTGAAGAGCTTTACTCGCTGAACTACGTTCCGCTAAAGCGATCGCAATCCGCAATTATGAGGTTTATTTTTCTATATTTATCGCACGACCGTTAAGTGGCAATCTTACTGTAGGTATAGCGCCCTTCTACCCTGACTTCTAGAAAAAAATAAACCCGCGTGAAGTACAGCTAAAACGCGACGCCAAGGCAAACCCCTGCCACATCTCGTATCGCTTTTCAACAATCGCGGGTTACAACTAACTAAACTAACAACCTTAAAGGCTGATTGGCTTCAACGAATTGTCCCAAAACCTTAGCCCAATGAAAGCAGATCGGGGTATAAAATATTAATCACGATCAAGAGTACAGCGTGGCCTGAAAGCAACAGGAAAAGCTGGACTGGTGCTAAAGAAAGCCACGTAAGAAAATCGTTTTGTTTTGCCATGAACTATTCTCCCAAACACAGTAAACAATTTTTAGCTGACTAACGAGGTGAAACTGGAATTTCTTCTTCCTTGGCGGTTAATTCTCCGGAAAGAAATTCCTTAATTGCTGCTAAGGGCCAGGTAAAGCCACTCAACATAAACTTGAGGGCACGAGGCACATCAATAATCACTTCTTTCATTTCTGGATTAGCTTCTTTTCTGACAGATATCAGATAAGCCCGACCAACCCAACCAATCCAACCGGCAATATAAAGAAATAGTAAGCCGGGAATGATAAATTCATCAGCGTGTTCGAGGCTGCCATCGGCAATAATCCGGGGTAAGCCCTCAGGTCCGCAAAGCCTGTTAGCATAACGCTCAAATCGCTTTTCTCCTGATGTCGGATCGCCAACGGTATCTTTGGCATCAGCCGCTCGTTGTTGAAATGCCTTAGATTCACGGCATGGCACAAGTCCTGCTACATTATCAGCCGAAGCGGCGGCTGCACAACTAAACCACAGGGTAACGGCAAAAAATAGAGCTATCAATCGTCGCATGAAATTGTTTCCTTTTAGTACGAAACAAAAAGTTTTGTGTACAAAAAGATCAAGCTATCTGTACACTCAAGCAATATTACTCTGAAGGGTTAATCTATTGACACTCTCACGAGTAAAATCGTGAAATTCTTTCTTGAGAAGTGGCAGTCTCACGACTTCCTCTCCGCAAGCCTCCACCGCTTGCTCTACGGCGGTTAAACACCTACATCAATGCAGGTTTACCTTTGTCCCTAGAAGATTTTATCCACCCAAGGATTTGTGGATGGAACCCTCTTTCTTCACTTTTCAAGGTTCTGGTATTTATTTTGTAATAGCCGCAATTTCAGCGAGCTTCGCCAATTTTATCATCGCCATGACAACGACAGAACTTGTTGGCAATTGATTTCTAGCTCATCTATAGTGGGCTTTCATTGGCAACTTATGTAAAGTTTAATTAAATAAGCAAAAAAAAATCTCAAGGTAATTTATAGATGGCTTGCGTATTAGCAATAGAAACAAGTTGTGATGAAACAGCCGTGGCGATTGTTAACAATCGAGTTTGTTGTAGTAGCGTTGTCGCTTCACAAATTCTCGTTCATCGGCAGTACGGCGGTGTCGTGCCGGAAGTGGCATCGCGTTCTCATGTCGAAACGATAAATGAAGCGATCGCACAAGCCTTTGTTGAAGCACAACTGAACTGGGGAGCAATTGACGCCATCGCCGCCACCTGTGCCCCCGGCTTAGTGGGAGCGCTACTCGTCGGTTTAACCGCCGCCAAGACCCTAGCAATGGTCAAACAAAAGCCTTTTTTGGGTGTGCATCATCTAGAAGGTCACATTTACGCCAGCTATCTCAGTCAGCCAGAATTAGAACCACCATTCTTGTGTTTGTTAGTTTCCGGTGGTCACACCAGCTTAATTTACGTCAAAGACTGTGGTCGTTACGAAATATTAGGGGAAACCCGCGATGATGCAGCAGGTGAAGCCTTTGATAAAGTGGCGCGGTTGTTGAAGCTAGGTTATCCCGGTGGTCCAGCGATTGATAAACTAGCGAGTTCGGGCAATCCGAAAGCCTATGCTTTACCAGAGGGCAAAGTTTCAGTCCCTGGAGGCGGATATCACCCCTATGACTCTAGTTTTAGCGGCTTAAAGACTGCCGTATTACGTTTAGTGCAAAAACTAGAGCAAGAGACATCTGAGCTGCCTGTGAGGGATGTAGCGGCAAGCTTCCAGGAAAGTGTAGCGCGATCGCTAACCAAAAGAGCGATCGCCTGTGCCCTCGATTATGGGTTAAACACAATTGCCGTCGGCGGTGGCGTTGCGGCAAATAGCGGACTAAGACAGCATCTACAAAATGCTGGCGCCCAGCATAACCTGCGAGTCCTTTTCCCTCCCCTGAAGTACTGCACCGACAACGCCGCCATGATTGGTTGTGCGGCATCTGACCACTTCAACCGGGGGCACACTTCCCCACTTACCTTAAGCGCTCAGTCCCGCCTCTCCCTGACTGAAGTGATGCAGCTTTACTAAACAGAAGTGGTGGCAATAACTTCTAAAAACCCAGCTTAGGTCGAAATACGAGGAAATCTGTCCCATCATCAGGTTATATTCGCTGATGAAATTTTTTCCGAGAAGGGGCACACCTTTCACCAAAACAGTAACATCGCTAGTCAGTGCGCCGCCCACTTGAAGCGAAGAGATTGTCCCTGTGGACATTTCAACAACCTCACCACTGGCAACTCTTACCAAGGAAGTTGGGTTTAAAGCCTCGTCTGTAGTGGCTGTTGCCGATTCTAATAAAAGACAACCTGATGGCACTATCTACTTCACAACGACGACGGGCAAGATGCTCCTCCCACAATTAGAGCTTTTTCTTATGGTGTGGATATCTTGCCTGCCGCTTCAAAAGCTTGTTGAGATTAGGGCAACATCTTTGTTCGTACAATCCAACATTAAGGCCAGATATTGCGCCACCAAGGAACATCCTCAACTTGACCAATATTTGTTTTCTTGCGGATATCTTGAATCTTCCATCCCGTTAACCTCGCAAGAGTTTGAGACTCCTGTTCAAATCGTTGGTTCAATGAGCGTTTATATTTTCGTCCGGCTTCACACTTTGCTTCCTCTGTAATGGGATGACGTAAGATATAGCGCCCTTGAAGTTGATGACGGTTTGACGTTTCTTGGA
>CADCTM010000096.1 GCA_902805485.1 uncultured Coleofasciculus sp.
GGTTCTTTTGTCAATGGGCGTCGGGTCAGTATTCCTGTAACCTTACGCAATGGCGATCGCCTGACCTTCGGGCAAACTGATTTAGAGTTCCATTCCCCATCCGCCAGTCGCGAGGATGAATTTCCCCAAAGGACAGATAAAGAAACCCTGACATCGACCTTACACGTCCGCCGCCTGATGTCAGTAATGGTTGTAGACATCCGTGACTTTACAGTTTTAACTCGCCAGCTTGATGAGAAAATTCTCTCAGCGGTAATTGGCACTTGGTTTCGTCAGTCCGGAAATATCATCCGAAAATCTGGCAGTTGGGTTGATAAATATATCGGCGATGCCGTCATGGCAATTTGGTTTCATGGTTCTCAAGGCGTTAGTAATGAAGAAGCCATGAACATTTTGCAAGCCGTGAGTAGCCTGCATAAAATGACATCAGATCTGAGTAAGCAGTATCCTCTACCCTTCCCGTTACGAATTGGGACAGGATTAAATACAGGTTATGCAATGGTTGGTAACACAGGCAGTGGCGATCGTCCCGATTACACCGCGATCGGCGATACTGTTAATGCCGCCTTTCGCCTGGAATCTTCCACCAAGCAAATTGGTCTAGATATTGCTTTAGGAGAAGACACGTACCGCTATATTTCAAACGCAGGAAAGCACGATATTGGCTTCCAGCAGCATACAGTTGATTTAAAAGGTTATGAGTCCCCTACAGTGACTTATGCGGGTACTTATAGTGATTTAGATAATTTTTTGCAAACTTGCGCTCCTTGCCAAGAAAGTTTTGAGTTTTGACAAGCGGTTATTAGTCGTTAGCAAAGAATTAATCACCAATTAGCTGAACCTGAAAAACCTCAGCAAACATTACTGAAACATCCGATCGCACTTGCTCTACAGTAATATCTGGAAGAAATTGAGCAAGACTCCCAACGGGTTTATGGGCAATGCCACAAGGAACAATGCGCTCAAAGCCTGTGAGATCGGGGCAAACATTTAATGCCAAGCCATGCATTGTAATCCAGCGCGAAACTTTAATCCCAATGGCGGCTAATTTGCGTCCATCTAGCCAAACACCGGTCATTCCAGCCACGCGATCGCCTTTTAGTCCATAGAGAGCCAAAAGCTGTATTAAGACCTCTTCCAACTGCCGTAGATACCAGTGTAAATCTTGCTGATAATAACGCAAATTGAGAATTGGATAAGCGACTAGTTGACCGGGACAGTGATAAGTCACCTCACCACCACGTTCCACACGATGAAGCTCAAAGTTTACCTCAGTCGGGTCGAACTTCAGAAACTCCAAACTCGCTCCTTGACCCAGAGTATAGACAGGCGGATGCTCTAGCAAGAGGAGTACATCATCCAAACTGCCATCTTTAACCCGTTGGGCAACAAGCTCGCGCTGCTGCTCCCAAGCCACAGCATAAGGCACTATTCCTTGATTTTCTAGTAAGCATTGACGCCGCACTCACCACTCCCGATCTAACCTGATGAATTAATCGTTACAACTGAATTATCACGAATAATCCCTGCCAATAAATTTGAATACAAGTAAGGGCACGATATATCGTGCCCCTAACTTAACCAAATATCGTGCCCTTAACTTAACAAAAGTGTCATTAAGGTAGCTTTAACCAATCAAACCGATACCGGCTACAGCTAATGCACCTGCCACGGCTGAGGCAGCGAGGGAGGTCAGAGCAGTACTAAATAACCACCAAGCGGCATCTGAGGCGGCTTTTCTGGTTTCGACGGCTTGCTTTTTCGCTTGCTCCTTGAGAGCAGATAGACGTTTTTGCGTTTCGCTCTGGATGCGTTCAGCTTGGTGCAACACACGATCGCGTGCCGCTTCAATTTGGTCAATAATCCGGTTAGCATCTGCTTCTGAGATGTCCTCACGGGAGCTGATCACGGCGACGAGGGTATCACGGTCAAAGTGACTCAAGCGATCGCGTAGAGCCTCAAAGCCTGCTTGTGGATCATCAAATAGTTGGCTGAAGTCTTGCTGAATTCCTTCGTAATTGAGTTCAGGACGCTCCATAGAGTTGAGGTAATTGCGAATTTTACCAAAAATACCATCAACCGCCGATTGGAGACCTTGCTGGACTTTAGTAAGCTGTTCAACGATGGAATTACGGACGGATTCGATCTGATCCGCAATCCGGTTGGCTTCCTCTTCTGAGATATCCTCCCGTTGAGACAGCAGTGCAACCAAAGTAGAACGGTCAAACTGGCTCAAGCGATCGCTTATATTCCCCACTCCCGCTCTGGGATCATTCAGCAACAATTGTAAATCGCGCTTGATTCCTTCTGGCTCCAATTCTGCTTTGTTGGTGTTCCGCAAGTAGCTTTCGAGATTGGCTTCAAAATTCAGAACTTGTTTTTGAGCGCGGGTTGCCAAGCGGCGAGGTGCTTTGATAAAGCTCCGAATTGCTTCTTGAACTTCATCAATTAAGCGATTAACTTGCTCTTCGCTCAAATCTTCCCGTTGAGAAAGCAGTTGTACTAAGGTTTCGCGGTCTACTTGAGATAATCGTCCTCGTAGTGCTAAAGCTCCTGCTTTTGGGTCATCCAATAATTTAGCTAAATCGCTCTTAATCCCTTCTGGATTTAATTCTTCCAAGTTGGTATTGCGGAGATATTCGGCAATTGCACTCGTCGTTTGTTCGTACTGTTCTTTGGCTTTTCCCGCTAACTTTTGCGGTGCTTGGAGAATACTATCCCGTGTCGATTCAATTGAATCGAGAACTTGGTTAACTTGCTCCTCACTCAGGTCTTGCCGCTGAGAAAGCAATTGTACCAATGTGTCACGGTCAAACTGAGAAAGCCTTGACTGTAGAGCGCTCAATCCGGCTTGTGGGTCATCTATGAGAGTTTTGAAATCTCGCTTGATGCCTTCGGGATTCAATTCATCTTTGTTCGTATTACGGAGATATTCTTCAACTTTGTGCCGTAGTTCTTCGGCTTTAGATTTCGCCTGTTCTTGGAGGTCTTGGGCAGTTGTTAAGACATTATCACGGGTACTTTCTAGTTGACAAATGATTTGGTTTGCTTCCTCTTCACTAATGTCCTGGCGTTCTTTGAGGAGTTGTACCAAGGTATCACGGTCAAACTGGCTCAATCGATCGCGTAATGCATCTAAACCGGCTTCTGGGTCTTCCAAAAGTGTCTTAAAATCTTGTTGAATGCCTTCGGGATTTAGTTCTCCTTTACCAGTGGAGCGGAGATAATTTTCCACACGACTACGGAGGTCTTGTGACTGTTCTTGAGCCTCCGATGTTTGGACTGAGCTAAAAACATCTTGGCGGATATCTTCCAGGTAATTAGCCACTTCCTGGACTCCTTCTGGAGTGAAATCATCCCGCAACCCTAGCAGTTCGACAAAGTAATCTCGATTCAGTAGTTCTAATTCCTTCAGGACGCTTCCTGGAGATGCTTCTGGGTCATAGATCACATCTCGAAATTGCTGCTTGATGGTTTCTCTATTTAATTCCCAAGGAGCAGAAAATAGCAGATAATTTTCGATATCTGCCCTAATTGCACTAAACGGCTTTGCTGTCTGATTAGCTTGGTCTTTTGCTTTCCCGGTGAGCTTTTGCAACTGACCAGAAATTTTTTCAACATCTAAATCTGAAAGATCAGCTCTTCCTATAACCGTAGCCATCAGGGCTTCAATGCCGTATTGCAGAATTCGGTTTCTCAAGCCATTACTTGACTTTTCTTTATTGTCAGTGCCACCGATTAGTTGCTCAAGCTGGGCATTTAGCTGATCTGACTTTAGTTCTTCTGGAGTTGCTGATTTTAAGAGGTTGAGCAGTTGCTCTTGGGAGTTACCGCCTCGTTGACCTAAAGTTTGCTGCCAAACGCCTTCGAGTTGGTCTACAACTTGATTGATATCTTGCTTAGATAAATCAGTACTATTGCTAACTAAATCCACAAAGGATTGACGGTTAACATTTTTTAGGATGTCACTTCCTGCAAGTGACTGCACGTCTGAACTATTGAGGATTTTTTCAAATTGACCGCGAATTTCGTTGGTATCTAGCTTTGGCAGTTGCAGATTTCCCAAAGAACTTTGTAGTGTTTCTTTAATACTATTTGGATCAAAACCTGAAGTTAGTTCGCGACGCACGGCGGCTGTAACTTCTTCGGCGGTAGAGACAACTTGAGCTTTTGCAGCATTCGCCCCCATCGCGGCTGTGGCTGTACCCATTAGTCCTTGAAAGCTTGAAGTGGCAGTGCTAACAACAGAACCCACCAAGGAACCCACAGCCGTTGAACCTACCCATACTAATAGCGAGAAGTAGGTAGACCAGATTACTATACCAATGATTGCTCCTAGCAGCGCACTTTCCACTAAGGTAAGTTTGACTGCCAGAAAACAAGCACAAAACAAGGCGATACTAACTGTAATCAGCGCCCAAAGTCCGACTTTTCCTTCAATTTTACGAATCGAGCTACCTAAGCTTTCTGAGTGATCATCATCAGAATCTGAACTGCCACCGATGCTAGAAATTCCTAGGGCAACTGAGAAGTTTGTTAAAAGTAATTGAAAGGCAAACGCCATCATGACGCCGGCTAGCAAAGCGACTATAAACTGCGGTCCGGAAAAAACAAGGGCTGCCTCTTCAGGAGTAACAATTTTCTGGCTAGCTGGAAATGCTGTCACCCCAGGTAGGGCATAACACCAAGAACCCAGGGGAATTCCTACACTGTGCAACATAATATTTACCTCGTTTATGAGTTAAGGGCACACGGCAACTTTTACAATTAGTCGTGCCCTATTCAATTAGCCTATCTATAAATCTCCGGTGATGCCTAT
>CADCTM010000097.1:0-416 GCA_902805485.1 uncultured Coleofasciculus sp.
CCCACAGCCCAAAATAGCGCCTATATTCCTGAACAAGAATATCCGCCGCAACTTTTGATGCCCCAAACAAACTATGTAAAGTTTGGTCAATCAACATATCTTCCCGAATACCTGGTTGATAGAGATGATTTGAATCGATTTCCCAACACGATTCTTGTTCAACAAGCGGTAAATGGTTCGGTGTATCTCCATATACCTTATTTGTAGACATTAAAATAAAAGGAGATTTCGGCACATACTGACGTGTTGCTTCTAAAATATTGAGCGTCCCGTTAGCATTAACCGAAAAATCGATCATCGGGTCGCGTGCCGCCCAATCATGGGAAGGTTGAGCCGCCGGATGAATTACTAAAAGTATATTAGAACCGTACTTTTTGAAGATATTTGTAATCGCTTCTGTATCTCGAATATCCACT
>CADCTM010000097.1:426-16462 GCA_902805485.1 uncultured Coleofasciculus sp.
TTCAAGGTGTTGTCTATTCCAGGATGCCGAGACCTCCTCTCTAAAGAATACGTGACGCATATCATTGTCAATTCCTACTACTTCAAAGCCTTGTTTTGCAAAGAATGTTGTTGCTTCAGAGCCAATCAAGCCCGCTGAACCAGTAATGATAACGATGCTCACATTTTACTCCTGAATTACTGAGGAAATCAGCTAGATAATCGCCTGAAACTTATTGTTTAACTTCATTTTTATGCAATACATATGATACAACTTCAGCAAAAGATTGTGCCGCCGTTGCGGGATTTTTTTCAGAAATTAGTTGCTGTGACTGCTTACCCATTGACTCAATAAGTGCTGGCTCATCAAGAAAGCGGCGCATTGCTGAGGCTAATTCTTCAGGTTTATACGGATCAAAAATATAACCATTTGCTCCATCACTCACCATTTCCACCGCGCCTGCCCATTTAGAACAAACAACAGGTTTCCCAAAAATCATCGCTTCTAGAGCTACCATCCCCCAGATATCTTCAAACGTTGGAAATACAAAAATATCTGCTTGTTGAAAATAACTCCCCAAACTCCCATACTCTACCCAGCCGAGCCACTTAACTCGTTCTTCTAAATTGTTGCTTTTAATAAATGCTTCCAGTTCCTCCCGTTGCTCTCCTGTACCAATGACTTGTAGGGTGTAATCCTTATAACCTTGGGATTGTAGAATTGAGCAGGCTTCTAAGAGAGTTTTGAGACCCTTTCTCGGTGTAATGCGTCCAACATACAGAAAAACTGGACGTTTTTGTGTTAAGTTTTTGGATTCATTTTTTTCAAAACTTTGCTGCAATGTTTTTGCATCCGGCACGAGATAGGTACGGGTAAAGACACTCTCAGGTTTTGCGCCAACTCCATCAATCAGATAATCTTTTGCGCCGTAGCTATTAGCAACAAAAGCATCAGCATAACGAGACATTACGCGTCGAAAAAAAGAACGAAGTTTAGAGTCTCGAAAGTCTGCATTTGGAGAACTGCCATCATAAATAATAATAAATCGCCATTTTCCCCAAGGCTTCAGCAACACTGCTAAAAGCGTCCACAACGAGTAAGCTTGAGCAAAAATTACATCAGGCTTAAACTGTAGTAAGTGACCCACAATACCAGGAGATACAAGCATGAGGCGACGGCTGTATCCTTCGGTTTTGGTCATTTCTAGGGATTTCATTTCCCCAACTAACTGGATAACATCGGCACCGGGAAGATTTGGATCGAATCCCGGCCAAACCAAACCTGTGTAAAAAATTGTATTTTTAAATATCTTGGCAAATTCTTGCAAAACTGGCTGCCAGTAAGCCCCCAGTTCAACCGAAGGCACTAACCAAGCAACGCGCAGATTGTGATTATTATCCATATTTTCATCCACTAACCTAGTCTTTTTGAGACCGACCCAACAGTGAAATCCACAATAACCGTCGATAAGGAATTAACCAAAAAATCGGCCAAAACAACCCCGCGTACCTTTGGGCAAAAACCTTCCATTCTCCCAGTGGGTGAAGCGTTTGCTCTCTAACGGCTAAACCCTTCGGTTGAGCAATCTTCTTTAGTCCCTCACTCCACTGCACCTCTGAACTTACGGTGCTGCCTGGTTGGTAGTTTTGCGAACAAGTTCCTACATATCCTGGCGCTACCCAAACGCTACATCCTTGTTGCGCGGCGCGTAACCCGTAGTCCCAATCTCCGGCATAGTGAGTAAAAGCTGGGTCTAAATTTCCGACAACTTGAACAACGTTTCTAGGAATTAAAACACAGTTTCCGTTAATCGTATCGCAGCGTTTAACTTGTTCGCCCGGTTCTATAAGGTCAAATTTGAGCGGTCGCCAGCGACTACGGCGCACCACACCGCCATAGGTTAAAGCTTTGGTCTGGGGATCGCAAGTTGAGCCAGCGATAAGCGATCGCTCTTCTCCTTGCTTTTGCAAAGTCTGAGCCGTTGTCAGAAGCGTTTCTAATGCATTTGGGTAAAGGACAGTATCATCATTGAGCCAGAGGTAGTAGTCGTAGTCGTGCTGGAGAGCTTGAGCAAACGCGATACGCATTCCCCCATTCCAAAATAGGCTACCGGTTCCCTGAAGAATCTTGACTTGGGGAAAGCGTTGACTAACAGCCGTAGCGGTATCATCGGTACTGCCGTCATCCACCAGATAAACGTCAATCGTGACCCCACTGTTGTGTTCCTGGCTGAACAAAGCCGTTAAACTAGCGAGGGTCTTTGAAGAGCGGTTATAGCAAGTTAGTAGTGCTGCTAGGCGATCACGGTTCATTGTTTCAAAATTGTTACTTCGGGCTACAACAAGTTAAAGTGTTCATCAGTTACAGTGTGGTTGAAGATTCCTATGATAAGGATTTTGTAAATTGCCTGTATTTCAACGTGACGTAGCTGTTGCCTAATCATAGAGACGCTGTGCGTAACTACAAAGACAATAGCATCAACTGTGCCGCTTGAATTTTAGCGTAATTTGCTTACACAAAACCCCGAACCCAAAGTCCTAAAACTCTCAGTCATCTCATCTACAAGTGCGATAAGCGATTATGGAAGATTTTGGAATTATCGTTGCCTGTTGTTTTCAAGATTACTTATTTGCAAAGGGCTGCTGTGCCAGTATTCGACATTTCCTTGGTGATGTTCCAATTGCCTTGATTGTTGATGGTACTTTTTCTGTCAGCTCTCTAGAAAAGGCATACGGTGTTCAGGTGATTAATCGTAATACGATTAGTAACGAAGTCCTAAAAAATCGAAGCTTTGGTTGGGGCAAAACTAAAATGATTGCCTTTTGGGAAAGCCCTTGGAAGCATTTTTTAGTTTTAGATGCCGATACCAATGTTTGGGGAAATATCTTAAAATATGCAGATTTTGAGCAATTTGATGTAATTATTGACAAAGCCAGTTACGGATATTCGGATGAAAAAGTTTCTGAATTCTTTTTTGAAGTATCAGGAATTAACCAAAATTTCCCGAATTTTAACTGGCAAGCTCATCGTAATGATTATTTCTGTACGGGAACTTTTTTGGCAACGCGAGGAATTTTTAGCCTGGATGAGTATATTGAAATTTTAGACTTTACTGAAAAGTATCCCAAAATCTTTAAGTATGGTGAGATGGGATTCTTGAACTTTATGCTCTTTCGTGCGGCTGATGCCGGGAGAATTCGTTTAGGTAAAGCTCCCATGCAACTAATTGTTCCAGATTTCGAGCAGGAAGAACTAAAAAAACGCTTTCCTGTTAAAGAAACAGGTCCCATCTTGCAGGATGATGAGGCGACTGTAATTCATTGGTGCGGTCCAAAGCCGAGATTATCAACCAATAAAGCCTACGCTGAACCGATGAGTTTTGCACGACGGCAGTTTATTCATAAAGAGCGGGGCTATACCGGAGCAATGGCGGATTTTTGGCTGCAATTAGAAGATTCTTACAGCCTCTTAAATGTCTATAAAAACAAGGTTATTAAAAAATTAGGTCAAGGTCGTAAGAAGTTGATTTCCAATCGGCTCGACTAACCTTAAGTAAGATATTTCATCCTTTCATAGTTCAGATTTGCTAACCTTAATTTTTAAAGTAGAGAAGAATTATATTTTATTGTGAGTTCTATGAATCTGCCGGAAACTACGGCTTACGTCAGGATTACGCACCACTCTTGGCAACAGGGCAAGATGGAAGGCGAAGTTCACGCGGCAGAATACAAGTGGAAATTTCAGTGGTGTTTCCGCAAAGGTCAGTTGTCAGTGAGACCTTCTTTAGGACGTGCTTTAATTCAGGAGCCATTGGGGCGATTTTTAGAGCGCTGTGATTACCAATTAGAACCCGGAGGAGATTATGCCTTCACAATTCGGGCGGAACTTTGAGCAAAGACTAAGCTTTAGCACCTTTTTCTAAGTAGCGCTCGATTAACAAGATAGCAACAAGATCATCGATCGGTCGAGGCGGTTCTCGTAATCCTTGGGGAATGAGGCGATTTATTCCTTTGGGGGGATACATTTGCCAATAGCGTTCGCGTGCTTCCAAACTGCTATAGCGCTCATCTACCAGGAAAATCGGGATTGATACATCTAAGTTCTGCTCAATTTTTTGTTTCCAGCTTTTCGCCGTAGTTTGGTCGCCCATGACGACTGTTTCAATGGCAAACTGTTGACACAAACTTTGGATTGTGGCGATCGCTTCTTGTGCAACCACAACCTGATGGTAAAGTAGCGACAAATCCTTGCCCATCACGGCTAAACCACACTTATCACGCCCTGGATCGAAGCCTAAAATCATCTCAAATAATTGTCAGGATCTAAAAACAACTTGCCCTTTCTGAATCACTACCAGTTGCATTTTCAAAGGACCTGCGGTGTAACTATTTTCTAAAACTACAGCTTTTACATCCACAGGTTGATCATATTGATCCAACTGTTCAATGAAGCGAATAATCGTGCTGATCCGACCATCTCCAACTTGGATCATACCTAATATTCCCGCACGACGGGCACGAAACTGAGCCGCAGACAGTAACTGGTCAAGTCGTTGGCGAATGTCGTCATTAGTCATCGTTGTCGCATCTGTTGAGACAGTCGCTAAAGTATCACCTGCCTGATAAACAACTTGATTGAGCGCCGCATCGGCAAAAACTTGTACCTGTTTTTCGCCCTCAACGTAGTTACCCGCTGAAAGAATTCGCACAACATAATCTTTACCGTCTTTAATCTGATTAATTAACTGCTCAACCTGTGACTGAGGAATCTGTACGACAGCTTCGTTAGTCATCCGATTATCTGCACGAGTTAATTCCATTGCTGTCCGATTTGCTTCCCGTAACAATTGTTCAATCGCCTGAGATGCCGCTGATGGTTCAACAATACGGACAACGCCAAAGGCAAGAACTCGACCCCGAACCAGCGCAACATTACCCTGACGCAGGGCTTGATAATCTTGATAGTACTGTTCTAGACTTTCTACTTGCTGTTGTAAATAAGCAAGTTGTTTTTCTCCATCTTTAAGTTGCGACTCTTTTTGTGAGAGTTGTTCTTCCAATCCTAGAAGGCGAATTTCTCGCTGTGCGATCGCTTCAGAGAGTTTTTGCTCGAGCTTCTTAAGGCGGCTTTCACGCTCAACAATTACCTTGTCCTGCTTAACAAGTTCCTGAGTACGTTCGTTAATCGTTTGGTCTTTTTTTGCCAGTTCTCGATTACGTTCATTGATTGCTTGATCAAGTGCTTGATTGCGCTGATTAATTGTTTGGTCTTTCTGTGCCAATTCTTGATTGCGCTGATTAATTGTTTGGTCTTTCTGTGCCAATTCCTGATCCCTTTGAGCGACTGATGCTTTTAATTCGGTAATTCTTGCGTTCAGTTGATTGCGCTGCTCAATTAGCTCCTGGCGTTCAGCCAGAAGTGATTTAATTTCTGAACGGAGACGAGTTGTTTGCTGAGAGATTTGCTTAAGTTGGTTTCGCGCTTGCTGGAAGTTTTTATTAGTAACATCCAAGCGCTGCTGAACCGCCGCTTGTTCACCACGGGTTCTTGCTAATTCCTTTTCAACCTGACTTTTCTGACTATTAATTTGCTGGATATCAGCCTTAGCAATTCTCAGTCTTTTTTGAATATCTTCAAGTTCAAGAAGTCCTTGGCGTAGTGACCCACTGGTTGCCAATAAAATTCCTATAGTCAGGCTAGAAATTAAGCTGCCGGTAATGATTGTCACGACTGTGGCAGTATTGCGGGGACGCAGATTAAATAAACTCAGTCTCGCCTTGCCAACTTTTGTGCCAATGCGATCGCCTAGTGTTGCCACCACGCCCCCCAACACTATAATTGCCACGATCAAGATGTAAGTGCTGGTCATCGCATACGATTAGTCTGTTCAGATACAGCCTATCTTATGCCTAGGGAGCCTTATGCGTTTGTTCAATAAGTCAGAATTGATTATAAAAAACTGGGGATCAGGAAATGGGCAAGAGGCAAGATTTGAGCCAATTACCAGGCGATGTTCGTAATCGCGGCAACAAAAACCCAACCTGCGGAGGCAGGTTTACAACCCTTGATTTATTCCTTATCCTTAGTCCTTGCCTTGTGGACGAGATGTTTGTCTCGCTGCGGGTAACAGTCACCCGCTAATTTAGCAACACACCCTAGTCCCTTAGTTCAAGTAAACTGCTGACTCAAGGCAACGGGATTGTGGACAGTGATTTTTTTCTTGTGAATTGCGATCATTTGTTCGGTACGCAAGTCCCCAAGTAAACGGGTTACAGTGACACGGGTTGAGCCAATTGCTTCTGCTATCGCTTGATGAGAAAGCTTCAGATCAATCGTGATCCCGTCTGCTGTTGGTATGCCAAAGTCGCGGCACAAAATCAACAAAAAACTGACCAACCGAGAACCCATATCTCGATGCGCTAAGGTTTCAATCATCATTTCGGTTTGCAAGATTCGAGACGATAGACCCCGTAACAGCAACATTGATAGCTCTGAGTTATCTTTAAGCGATTGCTCTACCTGGTCAATCGGGGCAGAAAGCAACTCAACAGGAGTAAAGGCAACGGCGTGATAAAAGCGATCGCTTCGATGCCCTGTAATCAGTGACAAAACACCAAAAACACTGTTTTCTCGCAACAAAGCAACCGTGATTTCTTCCCCTGCCTCATAAACTCTCGAAAGCTTTACCGCCCCCTTCATCAAAAAGTAAACCCGTTCGGCGGGATCTCCTGGGAAAAAAATCGTTTTCCCCCGCTCAAACGTTTCAACGACGGGTGGAAAGGCTCCACCACCCATTTGACGGAACACTGCAGCTAACGGTCTATTTTGTTGCGTCACGACCATATCCATTGCTCTCTTGCCAATGCCCTGGCGATTTGGGAATCAATTGCCGGTAAAGCTTGAGACTCACGAACCGGCTGTGAAAATCTCCTGAATGTATTCAAGACTACTTAATCTGAGTCCAAGATAGTTTTTTGTACAAATTGATACATAATTTGTTGAAGTGTTCGTCAAGTCGCTAACACGGTCAAGCTCAGAGCCGAATTTGGGTCATAATACAGCGTGCAATTTACTGTACGTGATCGGCTCAGGGGAAAAAGCTTTGACTTGACAGGGATTTAGCTAACGCAATGCGTTGGCAGCGACCCTTGTCATAAACCCTTGCGATTACTCTTCAACTAACCCACCAACAACCCTTAAGATTAGAATACTATGCTTAATCTGACTGGAAAAAACGCTCTCGTTACCGGTATTGCCAACAACCGCTCCATCGCTTGGGGAATTGCCCAGCAACTACACAAAGCTGGAGCGAATCTCGGTATTACGTATTTACCCGATGAAAAAGGACGCTTTGAGAAAAAAGTAAAGGAACTGGTAGATCCCCTCGAACCTAGTATTTTTCTGCCTTGTAATGTCCAGGATGACGCCCAAATTACCGAAACTTTCCAGGCAATTTCTCAGCAATGGGACAAACTTGACATCCTGATTCATTGTCTTGCCTTTGCCAATAAGGACGATTTGACGGGAGAGTTTAGTAAAACCTCGCGCCAAGGTTTTAGCCAAGCTTTAGAAATCAGCACTTACTCGCTGACTCAATTGGCGGGGGCGGCGAAACCCTTGATGACTCAAGGCGGGAGCATTGTCACCCTCACATACTTGGGCGGTGTTAAGGTAATTCCTAACTACAATGTGATGGGAATTGCCAAGGCAGGACTAGAAATGAGTGTGCGTTATTTGGCATCGGAACTCGGTCCCAATAATATTCGAGTCAATGCGATTTCCGCCGGCCCAATTCGGACTTTGGCATCCTCAGCCGTGGGCGGAATTCTGGATATGATTCATCATGTGGAGGAAGTTGCCCCCTTACGGCGGACGGTTACTCAGCTAGAAGTTGGCAACGCTGCAGCTTTTTTATGTAGCGATTTGGCTTCGGGGATTACAGGTCAGATTTTATACGTAGATGCTGGTTACGAAATAATGGGGATGTAAGGAAGATTCCATGCAGATAAGCGATCGCATTGTCAACAGCCAAAACCACGAGTTATTATTGGGCGCTAGGACGGCGAGTATCAGCCGCAAAACTGGTGAGACTGATGTACAAGTGAGCCTGAATTTAGATGGTACAGGGGCTTGTACGGCTGCCACTGGTGTCCCATTTTTAGACCATATGTTGCATCAGATTTCCTCCCACGGACTGATTGATTTGGAAGTCCGGGCGACGGGAGACTTAGAAATAGACGACCATCATACAAATGAGGATGTGGGAATTACCTTGGGGATGGCGTTAGGAAAGGCATTAGGCGATCGCAAAGGCATTGTTCGCTTTGGGCATTTCCTCGCACCCTTGGATGAAGCATTAGTGCAAGTGGCACTCGACTTTTCGGGGCGTCCTCACTTAAGCTATGGCTTAGAAATTCCGACGCAACGGGTAGGAACTTATGACACTCAGTTGGTGCGAGAATTCTTTGTGGCGGTGGTAAATCATAGCCAAATGACGCTACACATCCGACAATTGGATGGCATTAACTCGCACCACATCATTGAAGCAACTTTCAAAGCGTTTGCACGGGCAATGCGGATGGCAGTGGAAGTTGACGCGCGTCGTGCTGGTAAAATTCCTAGTTCTAAGGGCGTTTTGTAGAAAAGCCCCGCAGGATGGAAGCCTGGGGCTACACAAACAAACTCGCGTCCGGATGGACTTAAATTGTTAAAAATCGTTTTAGCCTTCCTCCGGAGGCTTATTTTGTCTAGCCGCACCATAGACGCCCCTCTTCAAGCCCCAAAAGTTATGAGATTTCATAACTTAATTAGGGCTTGCTGAATAAGTGGGCGAAAAACAACCGATGGATTAAGTAGTTATTTAATCTTTGAATAATAATGAGCTTTTCTTGTTGATAATTCCCAGAAGCATAACTCGAATTAATAGTTGTCGATAAAAAAAGGCATGATGTTGTGTATTGCCCAAAAAAAGACAAAAAAACTGCCGTAGCCGGGTGGAAAGATTCATGACTAAAAAAGTAATAGCAATAGCCGTTTGAGAAGTATGAGGCAGTTTAGTCATGACGCGGTTCAGGCTAAATCTCCGCTTTGAGATGCCAAATTTTCCTTCAATAGAATTGCGAACTTTCTCGTCTTCTAAGGCTTGTTTCTTCTTCTCTGGGCTGACATTAGCTGGGGGTCAACAATAAGGGAGGTCCACTCATTCTAATTCCTCTTTCTTTACAGAATGTTCGATTCTCTCGGTTTCGATAAATTCTATCTACATGTACCGATTCGGGATATACTCCTGTGTGGTGTTTAAAGGCTTCTATTTGGGTTTTTAAGTCTCCTGCTTCATTAAAGTTCTCCCAGCTTATACGGTCTAAAAATACATATCCATCTCTTACACTTGCCGATAGTTTAGCTCCAAATTCTACAGGCGTTCCGGCTTTTCCTCTCACAATTGGACGGATATGGGGTTGACTTAAACTGACTATTCTGTCGTCAATTCTCTGTGCTTTATTCTCATACATCCATTGCTGTTGACGGTAAACTTCCGCAACCACCACTAAGCTCTTATATTGAGAGATGCTCAAAACCTCAAGTGCCGCTCCTGTCTGAATTAGCTGGTCGATGTGTGATAAGTTTCTTTTTATATATTGCAGTTGTTTTTTTATAGCTTTTATTCTTTCTTTTCTTGACGGTCTCCGTTTTTTGGCGACTTTCAAGTAATCTTTTCGAGCGAGGTTTCTATAAGTTTTTGGCTTTTTCTCTAGTTTCCCTTTCATGGGGTCATAGAGAGTATCTATTATCTTTTCCGTTTTGACTCTGGCTTGATTTAATATCCCCAAATCATTGGGATAGCTGATATCGGCTGGCGCACAAGTGGCATCTAGGATTAATTGACCTTTATTTGGTGTCTCTCTTGTTTCTTCCCTTTCGGCGTTTGAGCTTTTTTTTTAGATTCCTCGTCGGCTTCTTTTTGTATTTTCTTCACCATCCTTTGATTGATTTGATTGACTAAATTTACGTTTATTCTTTCTCTAAATCTTACCAATAGTGAAGCATCAAAAGGCACATCGTTACTGTAATTGGTTTGACCTATAAAGTATTGTAAATAGGGGTTCTCCTTTATCTGTTCTACTGTTTCTCTATCACTTGTTCCTAGTTTTTCTTTAATTATTAATGAACCCAATGCCATCCGAAATGGTAGTGCAGGTGCTCCCATATCAATAGAAAAATTTTTGGCATATTCCTCTTCAAATTCATCCCAGGGTATCAGGTTCGCCATGATTACCCATCGATTTTCGGCGTGATAACTTTCCCTCAAACGGCAGTTCAAAGTTTTCCGGTGGGGTGGGGCTTGAGGAAGCTTTTCGGTACATTTTCCCTGCTTGTGGTACCACGATTTTGTCGGATTTTACCAGATTTCCTGGTAGCTAAACAACTTTCAATGCCGCTCAAAGTATTGATAAATCTGGGTTTCCGGTTTTTGCAGCAAGCCCTATTTAATGCTGACACTGCAAGGTGATCTTACATTTATACATTTAAAGAATTATCGGAGATTATCCCTAAATTGCACTCTTCCCTCTTGCATAAATCAAGCTTTCGCCGACACTCTTTTAGTCCGCTTGTGTAGCCCCATTCCAGTCTGCGGGTATTCTCCAAAAACGATCTTAAAACTCCGCACTCAAAGGCGTCCGAGGGAAGGGGATCACATCGCGGATATTGCCCATACCCGTCATAAACTGCACCACCCGCTCAAATCCCAAACCAAACCCGGCATGAGGGACAGTCCCGTAACGGCGCAAATCTAAATACCACCATAAATCCTCTGGATTCATCCCCTGAGCAATAATCCGTCGTTCCAAAACATCAAGGCGTTCTTCCCGTTGCGAACCGCCAATAATCTCCCCAATCTTCGGCGCGAGAACGTCCATTGCCGCTACAGTTTTCTCATCATCGTTCAAACGCATATAGAAAGCCTTGATCCCCACTGGGTAGTTGTTGACGATGACGGGCTTTTTAAACAATTCTTCCGCTAAATAACGTTCGTGTTCTGACTGCAAATCCAAGCCCCAACTGACGGGATACTCAAATTTCCGGTCAGCTTTTTCTAAAAGGGCGATCGCCTCTGTGTAAGTAATTCGCTCAAACTGATTGTTAATAATATTGTCCGCCGTGGCGAGAACAGAATTATCAATCCGCTCATTAAAAAACTCCATATCCTCTGGACATTGTTCCAGTACAAACTTAAAGATGTACTTCAAAAACGCCTCTGCTAAGTCCATATCCCCCTGCAAATCGCAGAATGCCATTTCCGGTTCCACCATCCAAAACTCTGCCAAATGTCGAGATGTGTTGGAATTTTCTGCCCGGAAAGTGGGACCAAATGTATAAACATCGCGGAATGACAACGCCATCACTTCCGCTTGCAGTTGCCCGCTCACAGTAAGGAAGGCACGGCGTCCAAAAAAGTCTTGACTAAAGTCAACCTCAGACTTGTCAGTTTTGGGTACGTCTTTTAAGTCCAGGTTAGTAACGGTGAATAACTCCCCCGCCCCTTCACAGTCATTGGCAGTAATCATCGGGGTGTGAACCCACAAAAAGCCCTGTTCTTGAAAGAACTGATGAATCGCTTGAGAACAGGCATTCCGGACGCGGAAGACGGCGCCGAGGGTGTTAGTACGCGATCGCAAATGCCCAATTGTCCGCAAAAACTCAAAGGAATGGCGTTTCTTCTGCAACGGATAAGTTTCGGGATCAGCCGAGCCGTATACTTGCACCGTGGACGCTTTCAACTCAATTCGCTGTCCTTTCCCCTGAGACGCCACAATGACGCCGCTAACTTCCACAGAAGCGCCTGTATTCAGCGGTTTTAAGACAGTTTCGTAGTCTGGCAAGTCCGCATTCAGGACAACTTGCAGGTTCGCTAAGGATGAACCATCGTTAACTTCTATAAAGGAAAACCCCTTTAATTCCCGTTTCGTGCGTACCCAGCCTTTGATTGTCACCGACTCATCAGGCTGACCATTGCGTAATAGTTCTATAATCCGTTGCGTCACCATGTTTCAGACAGTTACTAAGAAGTCTCTAAACAATAGCCTCTTGCACGCAGTCGAATTCACCCCCCTAGCCCCCTAGGGGCAACAAGAGTTTTAATCTTACCTCCCCCCTTTATAAGGGAGACTGAGCCGGAGCGAAGGTGAGGAAGTGAATTCCTAAGTCTTGCAAGAAGTCCAATACAAATAAGCCCGAAAACTAATCGGTATTAGCCTTAGTTTAATAGTTATCGCGCGACGGCATCCGATTAATCCCTCAAAGGCTAGCCAGCGTAAGACTTCAAAATCCAGCCGATAATAATTCCCAGTCCCCCAAAACGGACAGCTTGCCAAAAGGGTTCCTTAAGACTTCCCCAGGAAAATAAACGGCTTTCTAAGTTTAGTTCAATAGTTTCTAGCTGTTCTTGAATTTGCTTTAATTCAGCTTTTAGAGTTTGGCGGTTGCTGTCTTGTCGTAATGATTTCTTAATTCGTTCGCGTCGATGCTGGAGTTCGTCTTGCCGCAAGCGATCCCGCTGTATCTGCTCGTAACGTTCCCTCAGTAATTGAAGATTTTCCTCTACTTCTGCCAAGGCTTGCTCAAACTCATCGGCATCGGGATCTGGCTGATTGGGTTCTGAACCAGGGGACGATGGCTGTGACGGGTCTTGAGGCATCTTCTCATGCAGTAAAGTAAGAGTAAATGCGAGTGTACCTCAAGTCATGGCTGAACCGATCCAACTGACCAAAACAAATTCTCTAAGTGAACTTAGTACTCTTGAGCTGGCTCAAGCACTGGCAGAGCGTTTGACCATTACTCCGAATGATTGGCATCGATTAAAGTCTAATCGTAAGGCACGAGCTGGTGAGCAAGCTGCCGCTGCCCTGGTCTTTCTCCTAAAGGAACAGCCAGAAGAAGCTCTTGTCCGCTTTCAGCAGGCGTCCGGATGGCTAGACCGTTCCATCTGTGCACCTCCCTGCCCCAGTCACGGGGATCACGGTCGTTCAGGAAATTAGCGGCATTCGGGAGCGACTGTTTACCTGTTTACACAGTCTAAGCTCGGTTCCCTGACGATTCCAATGGACGTGATCGAATATTTGGTGGAGGAGACACAGGCCTCGACCACTTTCTGACTCGTCGTTTGGCAGTGTACTTTCTGGCTCACAATGATCACAGGTGCTGTGAGCAAAGCCAGCGCCTTCGTCTGAAATAATCCACCAATACTCGTCATGAACTACGGAAAAGTGAACCATTACCGTCTTGCTTGGGTCTAAATTATTACCATGCTTTGCCGCATTTACTAAAGCTTCTTGCAGTCCCAGCCGAATTTCTGGCTGCCATTTGCGGGGAATCTGTTCAAGAAGCAAGTCGAGGATTGGGCAAAGATAGAGGGTAGAAGCGAAGCTAATCGTTCCCCAGTCGCGTCCCACTGGACGCAATGATATAGCAATCACTTAAAGAAACCTCTAGATTTTATTGGGTGGACTTGATATCTTTACACGTCTAGCTGCCGTGTTTTTTTTGTCTCGTCTTCCCTAAACCAGACTTGCCGGCTCAGGCATCAATAATAATTAGGTGTCCGGGCTTTCGACACTGAACTCCGCAAGTGTTAGACTCCGCAAAGGCATTGCCAAGTTTTAACGCTTGTGCGTGATTCAGGTCGGCTGCCTCTTCCGGGGAATGGTGGCTACAGCCTATCCCACGGATAACGGTGAAGTGCGCTAACTTCATTCCTCTAGAGGGTGGGGTTTTTCTCTGGCAGATTAGAGAAAAGCCTTTACTTACTATTGTACCGAAACCCTCCCTTAAATACCAGACTCCTGGCTCAAATGACCGCGTACCAAGAAGGCAGCGCATTCAACGTGAGGGGTTTGGGGAAAGAAGTCTGCGGGTTGGACGTAGGTGAGTTGGTAATCTCCAGTCGCACAGAGCAGCTTGAGGTCGCGTGCCAGGGTGGCGGGTTTGCAGCTAATGTAGACGATGTGTTTGGGTAACGTTTGGAGCAGGGTGTTGATAATTGATTTGTCGCAGCCTTTGCGGGGTGGGTCAAGTAAAACCACGTCGGTCGCGATCCCCAGTTGAGGCAGCAAGGTTTCCACTGTTCCGGTTTGAAAGGTGACATTAGCGATCGCGTTGAGTTGAGCGTTCATTTGCGCTTGTTCCACCGAGGAAGCTTGCACTTCCAACCCGATCGCGCTCCGTACTCGCTGTGCCAGGGGTAGGGTGAACGTGCCGATGCCACAATAGGCATCAACGAGGACTTCATCACCCTTGAGGTCTAGTTGCTCCACAATGACATCTAACAGCGCCTGAGCTGCCTCTGTGTTGACCTGGAAGAAGGTTTCGGGGCGCAGTTGAAACTCTAAACCCGCAAATTCTTCCCGCAAGTAAGGTTGACCGACAACACAACGGGTTTCCTCACCAAAAATCGCATTCGTGCGGTTCGGGTTGCAGTTGATACAAATGCCGACCAAGTTGGGGTAGCGAGTCAGCCACTTTCGCGCTTGGATTTCCAGGTCTTGTAGCTTCCAGTCGGTAGCGACTAAGGTTAGTAGAATATCCCCGGTATGGCGTCCGATCCGCAGCGAGAGATGGCGTAAGCGTCCTTGGTGGCGGTTTTCGTCATAAATTGACCAACCCATTTTCTCGATGTCCTGCTTAATTTCGGCAAGTAGAGGGTTCAAGCGGCTATCTTGTACAGGACATTGATTGAGGTTAATCAGGTGATGGCTGCCTTTTTGGTAATATCCGGCTTGAACTTGACCGATTGCGGATCTTTTTAGGGGATACGTCGCTTTGTTACGATATGCCAGGGATGAGTCGGCGGTGAGGATGGGGGCGACGGGGGGGGAAGTGAAGCCACCGATGTGTTCGAGGGCTTGGACGACTAGATTATGTTTTATTAACTGTTGATATTCGTCGGAAATATGTTGCCATTGACAACCGCCGCATTTATCCGCCACGATGCAGCGGGGTCGGATGCGATGGGGTGAGGGTTCTATAATCTGGTGGAGTTTGGCTGTGGCATAGTTGGATTTGACTTGGATGAGGCGAACCAAAACGCGATCGCCGGTTACAGTATCGGGAACGAAAATTACTCGACTGCCTAAACGTCCGACGCCTTCACCAGTGTCGTTTAAGTCCGTAATGCTGACCTCGACAATTTGACCTTGTTGGCAGTCTGGAGTCGCTTGAGTGCTTCTATTTTGGGCATTTCCTGGTAGTTGAGTCCGAGCCATAGTAGTGACCTCTCTTTCTTTGTGTTGCCTAGAGTCGCTAAACTACAAATGTTATCTAAAGTTAACCCGATAGTATGAGCGTAGTTAGCCAAGTTATTCTCAAAGCCGATGACGAACTCCGTTATCCCAGCTCCGGCGAACTCAAGAGTATTAATGAGTATTTGAAGACAGGGGAGCAGCGGATGCGGATTGTTGCCGCGTTATCTGAAAATGAAAAAAAGATTGTTCAGGAAGCCAGTAAGCAACTTTGGCAGAAACGCCCTGACTTTATCGCTCCTGGTGGCAATGCCTACGGGGAGCGTCAACGGGCGCTCTGTTTACGGGACTACGGCTGGTACTTGCGACTGATCACTTATGGTGTGCTTTCCGGCGACAAGGACCCGATCGAAAAAATCGGTTTGATTGGGGTACGGGAAATGTACAACTCCCTTGGTGTACCCGTTGCTGGGATGGCTGAATCAATTCGTTGCTTAAAAAATGCTTCTTTGAGTTTGTTGAGCAAGGAAGATGCCCTGGCAGCCGCTCCTTATTTTGATTACATCATTCAAGCGATGTCCTAATTATTTATTGGCTTTGTGTCCAAGTTTTGAGATAACCTCCAGCGCCTTTGCTGGGGGCGATTTTTTCTCGGTGCTTCGTATGGACAGAAAACCGACAGTCTCTTGGCTTAAGAATCTGCCGGTTCGTTATGTGTTCCCTATTGATGACTCGCGTCGAGTTCAGTCGTTATTTAGTATGCAAAAATTAACGCGATGAGGTTAGCGATCTCGATCAGCCGCTTCTTGTGATCAGATTCA
>CADCTM010000098.1 GCA_902805485.1 uncultured Coleofasciculus sp.
GCAGAAAATTCAGGGTAATCAGTGATTAATAAAAGCTGGGTGCAGGATTTCCTCCGTTAGTGGCACAATATTAGTTTCTAGCTCTCCCACAGCCTCTGCTGAGTAAGCCTGGCGATTGGGAGTACTTGGCACATCAGCAAACCACTTAATCTTAAGCCTTATCAGGGTTAGTCATCTCCCTGCTGGTTGAAGCTTGTGCATCGCAGCTCGTTCGACGCTTCTCGTCAGAGCTTAGTTGTCAGCCTAGCTGCAAGTACGCCAGTATGGGGACGATTTTTCTTTTGTGTTGTCAGGTGTACATTTACAAATTTACGAAACATTACACACGCGTCAAAAAACAAGTATTCAAACGTCAATCCCCAACTATGCAGACTACCGAAAAGACAGAACCGAAAATTTTAGAACTCAAAACCCGCCTTAGCGAAATCAATGATATTGAAGCCGCTGCCTCTGTTTTGTACTGGGATCAGGCAACTTATATGCCTCCTGGTGGTGCAGCCGCGCGTGGAAGGCAACTGGCAACTCTACAACAAATTTCTCACAGCAAATTTATTGATCCTGCCATTGGTCAGTTGTTAGAAGACCTACGCCCCCTAGAAAAAAGTCTAGCCTATGACTCCGACGAAGCAAGCCTAATCCGCCTCACCCGGAGAAAGTACGAAGCGGCAGTGCGAGTGCCAGCCCAATTTATGGCACAATTTTCAATGCATCGGACAGAATCTTACGAAGCTTGGGCAGCGGCGCGACCGTCAAATAACTTTCGTCTCGTACAGCCTTACCTGGAAAAAACTCTTGATATGAGCCGGGAATTGGCAAACTTTTTTCCCGGTTACGAGCATATCGCTGACCCGTTAATTGACTTTGGCGATTACGGCATGAAAGCTGACTTTTTGCGATCGCTTTTTGCAGACTTGCGACAGCAATTAGTCCCAATTGTTGAAGCCATTACCTCCCAAAACCCAATCGATGACAGTTGCCTACACCAAATCTATCCAGAAGCCCAGCAGCTAGAATTCTCTCTCAAAGTCCTTGAACATTTAGGATATGACTTCCACCGGGGGCGGCAAGACAAAACTCACCACCCTTTTATGATCAACTTCTCCGTGGGTGACGTGCGAATTACGACCCGTGTTTATGAAAATGATTTAGGTCAAGCCCTTTTTAGCACGATTCACGAAATGGGTCACGCCCTGTACGAGCAAGGCGTCAACCGCGACTTTGAAGGCACACCCCTAGCAGGTGGTACATCTTCTGGCGTCCATGAAAGCCAATCACGCCTCTGGGAAAACATGGTGGGGCGACGCCAGGGCTTCTGGAAATACTTCTATCCTCAGCTACAAGCCACTTTTCCCACCCAGCTTGGAGATGTTTCCTTAGATACATTCTACCGAGCAATTAATAAAGTCGGGCGGACGCTAATTCGCACCGATGCCGACGAGGTAACTTATAATCTCCATGTCATGATTCGCTTTGATTTAGAATTACAGCTTTTGGAAGGAAGCCTAGAAGTGCGTGACCTCCCCGACGCCTGGAACGAGCGCTATCGCTCGGATTTAGGCATTCTCCCAGAAACTGATACCGATGGTGTATTACAGGATGTTCACTGGTATACAGGGCAAATTGGCGGAATGTTCCAAGGTTACACCCTCGGCAACTTAATCAGCGCCCAGTTTTTTGAAGCCGCGCTAGAGGCACATCCAGAAATTTCTCAAGAAATAGAGCAGGGAGACTGTAATACACTGCATAATTGGTTGAAGGACGAAATCTACCAGCATGGCTGTAAATATACAGCCGCTGAATTGATCAGGGGCGTCACTGGCGATGCTTTACGTATCGACCCGTTCATCCGTTATATCCGACGAAAATATGGGCAACTTTATACCTTGTAATAGTTGTTCGTGTTGACGTATGTCTAGCCAAAAGAATCAGTCATCCTGACAGCAATTAATAAATTGTTGTTAGTACAATACAATTTGCCTATTGGGAGTTAAGAATGCTCAATCTGATCCAGGACGTTCTAGAGAGTGATGAGAAAAGCGATCTACGGCAATTTGCTCGCCAGTTACGCATTTCAGAAAATCGGTATCTTCTGCGAAACGAAATTCTTGCCGCTTTTTCTGAATACTGCGCCAACCACAAAAAACCGGAATATTTTTATCAGTCTTCACATCTGGGACAACTGGTCTATTACACCCAGGAAATTATTCTAGAGAATGATCTCCTCTACCTGATTATCCGCTCCAAAATTGCTTCCCAAGAAGTCTTTCGAGTTTTAGAAGACTTAACCGTTGAACCCGTTACGGTGCAAGAATTACTAGATTTACGTGATCGCATTGTCAACCGTTATAATCCTAACGAAGGCGACTTACTCGAACTCGATTTCCAACCCTTCTACGACTATAGCCCCACGATTCGCGACCCGAAAAACATCGGCAAGGGCGTCCAATTCCTCAACCGCTTCCTCTCCAGTAAGCTGTTTCAAGACCCTAAAGAGTGGCTAGAGTCGTTATTCACTTTTTTAAGTCTCCACAGCTTTCAGGGGACTCAGTTGCTGATTAACGGGCGAATCAAAACCCAAAAGCAACTTTCCGATCAAGTCAAGAAAGCGATACTATTCGTAGGCGATCGTCCCGATGAAGAACCTTACGAAGAATTTCGTTTTAAGCTACAAGAAATGGGCTTTGAACCGGGTTGGGGTAACACCGCCCATCGCGTCCGAGAAACCCTAGAAATCCTTGATGAACTGATTGACTCTCCCGGCGACGCCGGAATTGAAAAGTTCATTTCCCGCATTCCGATGATTTTCCGCATTGCCCTCGTTTCCGTTCACGGTTGGTTTGGGCAAGAAGGCGTCTTAGGGCGTCCTGATACCGGCGGACAAGTCGTCTATGTCCTCGACCAAGCGCGGAGTTTAGAAAAGCAACTGCAAGAAGACGTTAAGCTTGCTGGGTTAGAGGGGCTAGCAGTTAAACCTAAAGTCATTATCCTCAGTCGCTTAATTGTGAATGCCGATGGGACACGCTGTAACGAACGCTTAGAAAAAGTTCATGGTACAGATAATGCCTGGATTTTGCGCGTACCGTTCCGCGATTTTAATCCGAACATGACCCAGAACTGGATCTCACGGTTTGAGATTTGGCCGTATCTGGAAACTTATGCCCTTGATGCTGAAAAAGAACTGGTCGCAGAATTCCAAGGTCTTCCAGACTTTATTGTGGGTAACTACACCGATGGCAATTTGGTGGCTTTTCTGTTAGCAAGGCGGATGAAAGTCACTCAGTGCAATGTTGCCCACGCCCTAGAAAAGTCCAAGTATTTGTTTAGTAACCTCTACTGGAATGACTTAGAGGAAAAGTACCACTTCTCCCTACAATTTACCGCTGACTTGATTGCGATGAATGGGGCAAATTTTGTGATCAGCAGTACTTATCAAGAAATTGTGGGGACGCCGGATAGTGTCGGTCAGTATGAGTCCTACAAGTGCTTCACTATGCCAGATTTGTACCACGTTGTAAATGGGATTGAGCTATTTTCTCCTAAGTTCAACGTTGTGCCACCGGGGGTAAATGAAAGTGTTTATTTCCCTTATACCCGCACAGAAGACCGGATTCCTGATGCCGCAGAACGCTTGGAAGAATTACTATTTACCTTGGATGATCCCTCCCAGGTTTTTGGTACTCTCGATGACCCGAATAAGCGCCCATTGTTCTCAATGGCACGCTTGGATCGGATTAAAAATCTCACAGGTTTAGTGGAATGTTTTGGCAAAAGTAAAGCATTGCAAGAGCATTGTAATCTGATTTTAGTAGCAGGTAAGTTGCGTGTTGAAGAATCAGATGACAATGAGGAAAAAGACGAAATTGTCAAGCTTTACCGTATGATTGAGGAGCATAATCTTCAGGGTAAAATTCGTTGGCTAGGGGTGCGTTTAGCTAAGACTGATTCGGGTGAAATTTATCGGGTAATTGCTGACCGCAAAGGTGTGTTTGTTCAACCTGCACTGTTTGAAGCATTTGGCCTAACCATTTTGGAGGCGATGATTTCCGGAGTGCCAACTTTTGGTACACAGTTTGGGGGACCGTTGGAGATTATTCAGGATAAGGTGAATGGGTTTTTAATTAACCCGACTAACCTGGAAACAATGGCGCAAAAGATTTTGGATTTTGTTACTAAGTGTGACCAAAATCCAGAGTATTGGGAGCAAATTGCCCATCAAGGAGTTGAGCGGGTTTACAGTACTTATACCTGGAAAATTCACACGACTCGGCTGTTATCTTTAGCACGGATTTATGGCTTCTGGAACTACGTTTCTCAGGAGAACCGTGAGGATATGTTGCGCTATCTTGAGGCATTGTTTTATCTAATTTATAAGCCACGGGCGCAGAAGATTTTGGAGGAGCATAAGCAGCGATAAGGTTTGTGAAAAGGGTGATCGCTTTAATTAGGAGAAAGGCGATCGCTCTTTGTAACGCATTCAGGGCAATCACGGTTCGATTGCCCTACAAATTTCATCTACATTTGCGGCATAATAACAAGACGGGATATTGACTCAGAAGCCAAAATTAAACCAGACTTTTCCTTGATTAATTTGGCAAAAGCTTGGGCATTGTCAGCATAAATTGGGGCATCTAACACCGTTTTAAGTGTTGTATAAAGTCCGTCCAAATTCAACTTTTTAATCCCCACACTTCCCCCTAACTGATGATATCGGATACGTGCAGCAAATCCGGGCTGGTCGTTCCTGATCGGGATGGCAACCATTGGTACACCTAATTGCAGTGCTTCTAGGGTTGAGTTCATCCCCGCGT
>CADCTM010000099.1 GCA_902805485.1 uncultured Coleofasciculus sp.
GGTCAAAACAAACAGGGAAAGCAGATATCTAAATCTACGCGGCATAATTCATGCTCCATATGCATAGAATCCTCAGTTGATAACAAACGCGAATCAAACTATGTCGATCATTACACGCAAAGCATAATGTGTCCAATGCATATTGAAGATAAGTACTATATCATTAGTGATATAGTATGAGACTATGACTCAACAGTTCCCTAACCTCTCGCGCATCGACCTGAATCAACTTCTGGCTTTACAAGCCATTTTGGAAGAGAGGCATATCACTCGCGCCGCCGCTCGAACTTCGCTCAGTCAACCAGCAATGAGCCGCGTGCTGAATCGGCTGCGAGCAGCACTCGGTGATGAACTGCTCGTCCGTAGCGGCGTGGGGTACGAGCGGACACCACGCGGCGATCGCTTGCTGCAAGAGCTGGCAGTCCTCCTGCCTCGCTTAAACGCCGTGATCGAGGGCAATGACTTTGATCCCTTCACCTCGCAACAACGCTTCCGGGTCACAGGCACCGACTACGCTGCCGCCGTCATCGTCAGTGGCACCGTGCGGCTCTGTCGCAAATTTGCTCCAGGGGTTCGCGTTGAAGTTGTTGGCTGGACGGAAGACAGTTATCGTTACGTGGAGATGGGTCGCTGCGACGTGGCGCTTGGTGTCGGCAGTGTGCCAACGCCGCCCAAGGGATTGAAGGTGGAAGTGCTGTACCACGAGCACTTCGTGTGCCTCATGAGTGCGGATTGTAAATTCAGGGGTAAACGGTTTTCTTTGGACGAATATCTGCGTCGCCCACACGCGGTAGTCACCACAGCAGAAGGGCAGCAAACCATGATCGATCGTCCACTTGCTGATCTGGGGAGGGCGAGAAATATCGTACTCCAGTCCCCCTACTTTATGGCAACCGCGCTCAACATTGTGGATACCGACCTGATATTCACCGTCCCTATGCGTTTAGCCCTCGAACTCTCAAGGTTGGCAAACTTTCGGCAGGTGTTGCCCCCTCAAGAGATTGCTGACTTCCCCTACACAATGATCTGGCATCCTCGACTCGGGGGTGATTCTGGACAGGCGTGGTTCCGCGACCAGATCCGGGCGACTGTGAAATGATAGTGAGAACATCTATGCAGATACACTAGGGATGGGTGATGGAGCGCGGTAACCAGTTGGACTGCGAGCGCCAGCGCCAGCATGAGTACAGCTCCAATCCTGGGTGTCGCGAAAATGCTTGACGAGACATACAACATGCCTAAACCACCGCCGAGCCACATCCACCAAGAGGTTTGAGTTAGTGCCGTTGCAGCCGGAACCGCTGCTTCGCCCGCCAGTGCCACGATCAGGTAGAGCGATCATTCCTCTCTTTTTCCGGTGTAACTGGCACAAAGCTAGAGTTGGCATTGAAGTCTCCGGAAACGAGTATGACAGTTGAGAGCTTATTAAGAATGACCTCATTACAACATCTCCGACTTTTAATCGGGTGATGTTCGCCTTGAATAGGGGTAAAACTAGGGTTCGTGCGACCAAGGGCAAGGTAGAAGAATTAGCAAAAAGTCAACCCCTTTTTGGGGCTTTTTTGATAAGTAATAAAAATCATAACATTGCCTAAAATGTCTCCTTTTAGGCAATGTTTTCCCAAATTCACAGGTAGTTACAAGGCTTTGATAGCCTTATTTTAAACAAGTCAGCTTCTATTTTAGGCAATGCTTTCTGGCATAGATGCTGAGGCAAATGTTATTTTTACGTAACTGATGGATACCCAGTTTATCCGTGTTTTATTGATGATTGTGACCAGATAATTAAAAAAACCTACATGACACGGGTAGAAGGAGAAAATAGGCGATTAAGACATTATCTAGCACGCCTTCATCGAAAAACTCTTTGCTATTCTCGCCTCAGCAGAAATGCTTCAGCTATCAATTCGATTGTTATTGCACTACCTTCATTATCGATTTGTACCCTTACTCGCCTAATTCATCCCTCTATTATGCAACGCCATGTATATTCCATCTGCTGCACCTACAGCTAAAATAGTAGACGTTGCAATTTTGAGCTGAAATCACCCCACCGTTCGAGTCTTGCCAACTAGCAACTACAGGAGTGCGAACAACAACATGGAAACGAATCTATCAAGAAATTCTCTTCTTTTCGTTCGCAACAGCCCTCGGCTGTGGGAAGATGGGGGACAAACCTCGACACTTTCGGAGTCTTCAGATATTCTCGCTTGGGACAGGTTTGGGACAGATTCCTTTATCAATGGCGTAACTGGCGAGCGCCGCGTTAACTTCGCCTTATTTGGTACTCAAGCGGAAATCTCAGCCTCAGACGATTTCGACGATTTCAGCTTAGACCAAAGTATCGCTCTAAGAGAAACCAACTATCTCGAAGATGCGAACTCCATTTTGCCGAGTACGACAAGTTACAGAAACGAACCTATCTCACCGGCAGATTTCAGTATAGAGCTTCCAGTAGAGCCGTTTGAAGCTTCAACCTCTAATTTGAACTTCAGTAAGATTTACGTCTTTGGCGATAGTCTCTCCGATCCCGGCAACATTTACAATGCCACTAGTTTTGTCCAGTGGTTTGATGGATTGTTTGGTTTAGAGATACCAGTCCTGCCTCCCAGCCCACCTTACTTTGAGGGGCGTTATTCCAATGGTCCAATCTGGATTGACTATCTCGCCGAAGATTTGGGCATAACGGCTACTCCCTCTACTGAGTTATCGATATTTAACCCCTTATTGCCCTTTGATTCCCCAATTACCATTACTAGGAATGGTCTGGAAGTTAGTCCCTATTTTAATGGTGCTACCACCGAGCAAAGCGTCAATTTCGCCTTCGGTGGCGCTCAGACGGGATTCGTTGGTTCTAACGACGAATTCGGGGAACTCATACCGGGATTATTGCGACAGGCGGAATGGTTTGTAGAAGACCATCAGCTAGTCGATAAATCTGCCGACCCGAACGCACTGTATATCGTGTGGGCAGGTGCAAATGATTACTGGAGTGAGGAAAATCCCAATCCCTCTCAATCAGTTGAAAATATAGAGACGGCAATAACCTCTCTCTATGAAACTGGTGCTCGTACTTTCTTAGTACCGAATCTGCCCGATTTAGGAGAGACGCCTTTTGCTTTTAACGGCGGCGCTGACGAATCATTTCGCCTCACGAGTTTGACACTTGAGCATAATGCTGAGCTAGACGAAACCCTTGACGAGATGAGCGACGAATTGACTGGCATCAACATAATCGAATTTGATGTTTATTCTCTATTTAACGATGTCATTCTCAATCCAGAGCAATACGGTTTCACAAACGTGACTGAACCTGGTTTAGACCCACTCACCCTCGTTCCTGTTGGCAATCCAGACGAGTATTTATTCTGGGATGATATCCATCCGACAAGCGTCGCTCACCAATACTTGGCAGAATTTGCCTTAGATGCATTGATGCCGCAACCCGATTATGTAGCAGGGCTAATACCCCAGCAAGGGGATGTGTTGACGTTTTAACTCCTAACAAACGTATTCATGAGTGCTCAAACAGCGATATGGGTTGAACCATCCACACATTTCGCTCAACTACCCAGCGTTTTGATAAAACCTCAAACCAAATTTGAGCAAATCGGCTTTGTGAAATTTGTCGGTGTAGCTGCAATAAGGGGTAAAGGTAGCCAACACACTGTTGGCTACACCAGTGCGTCTAGGTAAATTTCAGCCTAGGGCGTGTCTGCAAACTCAGGTATCTTAGTCTTTATGGCAAGAGATTACTTAACAGATCAACAATGGGAGCGTTTGCGCTCGCATCTCCCACCCCAAAAACCAAAGACAGGACGCCCTGCCCTTGAGCATCGGCAAATCCTTAACGGCATCTTGTGGATTCTGCGTACTGGTGCGCCTTGGCGCGACCTGCCTCAAGAGTATGGCTCTTGGAAGACGGTATCAAGTCGGTTCTACCGTTGGCGGAAAGCTGGAATCTGGCAACAGGTTTGGTCAGGCTTACAACAACAGGCAGATGCAACAGGTTGTTTGGATTGGGAAGTCCATTTTGGGGACAGTACAGTAGTCCGGGCGCATCAACACGCAGCAGGATCAAAAAGGGGCAGCAAAACGAAGCTTTAGGACGAAGCAAGGGAGGTTTTAGCACAAAAATACACGTTAGGGCGGAAGGATGCGGCAAACCTATGGTATTTGTCCTGACAAGTGGAGAACGCCATGAAGCGAGCGCCTTTAACGCCTTGATGCGTGGTGGTCAAGTCAAGCGTCAAGGACGTGGTCGCCCGAAAAGCCGTCCTCGATATTTTATGGGGGACAAAGCTTACAGTAGTGAAGCAATGCGTAAAACATTACAGCGACGTGGGATTACTCCCATCATTCCCCAGCGACATAATGAAAAGCAACGCTTGCGTTTTAATCGGGGTTTGTATCGAGAGCGCAATCGAGTCGAACGACTAATTAACCGACTCTTATCTGTTTCGGCGGATAGCTACACGTTATGAAAAGCAAGCGAATAACTACCTCGCTATGTTAGCGATCGCTGCCATCCTCTTGTGGTTGTGAGACTACAGAGATTCCCTCAGGGCGATCTGTGCTTCGCAGCAGCGCGTCGCTATCGCAAATGCTTTCTCTGTTGATCTGTTAAGTAATCTCTTGCCATAAAGACCAGGATACCTAAGTTTGCAGACACGCCCTAGCTTTCGTGCAGTGAGTAAAAAACGGAAAACCTAACGTATCCACCGCGAGATGTCGTTTGATGCCATTAGTAGATTTGTAAAAACAGAAACTTTTAGACTTAATACTAGCGTTGCAGGTATTTTTTTT
>CADCTM010000100.1 GCA_902805485.1 uncultured Coleofasciculus sp.
TTAGATTACTTGATGAAGTTCTAAAACTTGGAAGTAAATCACATGGATTTTGTAGGAGTTTGGCATATTTATGAAATGGCAATGTGGGATGAAGACTATTTCAATATGGAGGTTCAAGCTTACATTGAAATAGCTGAAAATAATTGTGGAGATTTTCAATTTGGTCTAGTTTCTGGTGGACTACATGGCAGGGTAGTTGATGATGTTGATATCGAAGGTAAAAAGAGATTTGAGTTTAGCTGGGAAGGAAATGATGAATGCGATCCAGCTTCGGGTCGGGGCTGGATTCGGTTAAAGGATAAAAATTCCATTGAGGGGGAATTTAGCCTCTACCACGGTGATGATTCAACTTTTTTAGCTAAAAGAGCTAAGTAGATCCTTCTGTCTTGGAGAGCAGATAACACTGCTTATTAAATTTATCGGCAATGGATGATTCGGTTGAACGCACATCTTCTATTTAGGCTCACAAACGCGGATCGACAGGCTCACTTTCCAGCGCCAAAACGCCGAAAACACATTCATGAACCCGGCGCAGAGGTTCCTTGGCAACGAAACGTTCCAATGCCTCAATGCCGAGAGCAAACTCCCGCAAAGCTAGCGATCGCTTTCTCGATAACCCCCGTTGTCGCAACCGTTCCAAATTCTCTGATGCTGTATATTCTGGCCCGTAAATAATCCGCAGATATTCTCGTCCGCGACACTTCACCGCTGGCTGTACGACACCTCGCTGTCCTTTCACAACAAAATCAAAGGGCTTCACCACCATCCCTTCACCACCGCGACTGGTGAGTTCCTCCCACCACTGAATACCAGCTTCCTGACTAGCTTTTTCATTGACATCTACCACTTGGTAGCCTGTCGCTTGGAACAAGGCTGCATCTGACTGGCAGATTTTCCTGATCGCATCCATGTGCCAAACGTGGTTTTTGTCAATATGAACAGCTCCTTCTGTTGCCAAGATGTGGAAGGGAGCCAGCTTGAGGTCATTCACCGAGTCAACTTGCCAGCAGTAACGCCGATAGGCATCAACATATTGCACCGCCATATGCGATCGCTGTTTATATTGAGACAAGGTAGAACCGACATCAACTCCCCGTCCTGCGGCTTGTTCTAGCACGGATACAGCTTCAAATAATGACACTTTAGAACTAGCACCTACAGCAGCATACTGCTGTCGCAACAGTTCTTGGGCTTTGGCTGACCAAGGCATCAATTCGCAATCTAAACACACCCAGTCAGTATTAAATTCATCCCAAAAACCAGCCGTTGTCAACGCCGTTTGCAGCCTTTCTAATAGCTGGGTTTCTAAGCTGGAGTTCTCGAAGAAACGCCGTCCTGTGCGGGTGTAGCAGATGCCAATTTCCTCATCAACCACACCAAATCTAGCCCTTGCAACATCCTCATTGCGGCAAACAATAACCACTGCCCGCGACCCCATGTGCTTTTCTTCGCACACTACTTGGGAAACACCTTGATTGCGGTAGTAGGCAAAGGCTTCTGCTGGATGTTCTAATAATTCAGGCAACGTTGAAGTTTCACAAGGGGACATCGTGGGCGGTAGGTAGATCAGCCATTTTGGATTAGCCGCAAAACGACTCATGACTTCCAAAGCGGCGATCGCATTTTCTTCCCGAATCGTCACATTGCGGTGCAACTGAGTCGTAATCAGGCGCTTGCCCAGGACATCTGCTATATCCAGAACATCATCCAGTTGTTGCTGCACACTCAGTAGGGGCAATCCCCCCGTGGTTGCCCTTCCCCCTGTGGTTGCCCCTACATCGGGCAGAAAAGGCTTTGCCGATTCACAATAAGCCCGAATTGCCGGAACTGAAACAAATTCCTTTTCCGGATACCGCAACGCCGTTAGCTTACCCCCATAGACACAACCCGTGTCAATATCGATCGTGCCATTGAGCCATTCGGGTTCAGGTACTGGCGTGTGTCCATAAACCACGATCGCTTTACCCCGGTATTCTGCTGCCCAGTTATAGCGAACAGGTAAACCAAACTCATCGGTTTCACCAGTCGTTTCACCATATAGGGCAAAATCCCTAACCTTGCCAGAACCTCGTCCTTGCAGTGCCTCTTTCATACCTGCATGGGAGACAACAAGATTGCCGTCGTCGAGGACGTAGTGACTGACGAGAGAATCCAGGAAATTAGCAATTTCTTTTGAAAACGGTTCTCGCACCTCTTCTGGTAAGGCATCGATTTCTGCAAGACTCTTATCTAACCCGTGGGTAATTTTTACCTTCTTGCCCCGCAGCTTACGCATCAGCTTCATGTCATGGTTGCCAGGAACGCACAAAGCTGTGCCTGCCTCAACCATATTGCGTACAAGCTTGAGGGTATCGAGAATGCGAGGTCCACGATCTACCAAATCGCCGAGAAAGACAGCTTTTCTGCCTTGGGGATGGCTGTAAATAGCGTTATCCCAAGGGGAGGGTGTCTTGGTTGGCGTTAGTTGTGACCTCTCCCCCTGCCCCTCTCCTACAAGGAGAGGGGAGTCATTCGAGTCATTCTCCCCCTGCCCTATTAGGGAAGGGGGCTGGGGGGTTAGGTCTCTTTCGTATCCGAGCTGTTGTAACAGTGCTTCCAGTTCATCGCAACAGCCGTGAATATCACCGATGATGTCGAAGGGACCATGTTCGTGCTTGCGGTTATTCCAAAGTGGCTGACGCTCAATAACAGCAGCTTCAACGTCTTCTAGGGAGTTGAGAATATGGATATGGCGGAAGCCTTCGCGTTGGAGGTGCGAGAGCGATCGCTTTAGATTCTGGCTTTGCCTACGGACGACGTGAGAACCAAAGTTGCGATCAGGGCGGTTGGAATTGCGCTCATGACACAGTTGCTCTGGTAAGTTGAGAACAATCGCAACAGGTAGACAATGATACTCACGCGCCAACGCCACAAGCGGTTTCCGGTCTTCTGGCTGTACGTTCGTAGCGTCAATTACTGTTAGTTTCCCTGCTGCTAACCGCTTGGCGGCGATATAGTGCAGTACCTCGAACGCATCTTTAGTTGCAGACTGGTCATTTTCATCATCAGAAACTAGCCCTCGGCAAACATCTGACGACAACACCTCAGTCGCCTTGAAATGCTTCCGAGCAAAGCTAGACTTACCGGAACCGGATGCGCCGATTAGGACAACTAGAGATAGTTCTGGGATTTTAAGGATGTTCATCTTAGATCTTGCACCAGTTTCCGACCGGTTAAAGCCTTTAGCTACACAAGCTAAGTCCGCCTGCAAATGCTAACAGAAAATTCAGAGTTTTGTAGCCTGCGGAGGCAAGCTATCCTTTGGGAAGCCACTAGCACGTCAATCTTGGCATAGCCCCAGACTTACAGTCTATGGGTGATGAGGTGCAAGATCTGAGTTACCGCAATGGAACAGTTAAGGAACTCAGCTTTCCCGAACCAACTCTAGAGAATAGGGTGATTCTAATTAGCAGAAAATCCGCAGCTTTTGGCAGCATCAGATTGTGGAGAAAATTTGGGGACTTATGCTTTTTCAAGTCTTTCGAGTACAGGTTACATAAATGACTTGTAGAGATAATGCTCAAAGGAGTGTATCAATGTCAAGACAGCCGTCGCTGAATTCTTGGAGAGGATATCTAGCAGCAAGTATAGGAGGTGCGACAGGTGCATTAGTGCTAACGGCTTTATGTTTCTTTTTAGGTTATGTATATGTACGAACCAAAACGAACGTGGGACTTGAGGGAATTGTGCTACTCCTATGGTGTTCGTATGGTGGTTTTTGGATTGGAGAAGTGCTTGGTTGTTGGCTAGCTTTACGTTTGGGAGGTTATGCAAATGCTTCACGAACAACCTCCTTTCTAGCAGGACTGACCTTTTTTGCCGTCCTCGTCTTTTTTTCCAACATTCCTATGGCTTTTACGAGGGGAATAAACGCTGCATTCTGGCTGCTAGTTGGCTTGACTTCGATAACTTTACCCTTGTTGGCACGGTTTTTGGCTCGGTAAGTCTGAAACTAACGATTTTTGCAACCTATCCAATGCACAAGCAACGACTGAAATGCAACTAGAAAACTTTGCTGTAACTTTATATCTAGCGTTACTTTTATTCCCTTAAAAGAATTACCTTAAGTAAATAAATGATTTCAAAGTAACGCGCCATACTTTTTAGGTTGGCACGACGCTTCTCGATTAAAAGTACCAAATTCTTCCTGCTTGTCACAGGAGCGAGTGCAATCTTCTTAAAGTGAATACTATGCAACCCCGAAACTTCCTCCTGGCAGTTGTCAGCCTCTGTACTCTCGTTGGTATCACCTCAATTTATCCAAAATCCCAATCCTCAGCACAGGTAGATGTTAAGCAAGCGGCAGTGCAACCCACCTGTCAATCCTTTCGAGGGGAAAATTCCTCTGAGAGTGAGCGCAACATCCAGATGAAAGATCGACCGTTGGTTAGCATAGCTTGGTATTTGGCTGCGGTAGGACAGTATGACCAAGCCCTAGAGCTGGTAGATAGGATGAAGCACTGCGGTTTCAAAGATCTAGCTTTGGCTGGCGTAGCCAGCCGTATGGCTAAGGAAGGACAAATTGATCGAGCCTTGCAGCTAACCAATACAATCCGAGATCACGATGAGAAAGCGATTGTCTGGGGTAGTGTAGCGGAGAAGTTGGTGAGGACAGGAAAACATGACCAAGCCATGAAGCTGGTTAACAATAACATCAGTGATGACCTTAATAAAATAAACATATTAACTAAAATAGTTCCCAGTTTGGTTGAAGCCGGACAAACAGACCGTGCATTACAGGCGGCAAATACCATGAAGCTTGATGCT
>CADCTM010000101.1 GCA_902805485.1 uncultured Coleofasciculus sp.
TTAAAATCACGATCGTTATAGGGCGAAAATAAATAAGGAGTAGTCGTGCCAGGAACCAAGGGTATGGGGCTAGGAATTGGAGAACCGATAATTTGGGTAGTGGGAAGTGGTTGCCCAATGACGACTATGGGTCTAGCTTCTACTGAGATCGAGGCTGATATTACGAAGGTGACACCGATTAAGGAGGCGATCGCGTTAGTCAGCCAGAATGGGTTTATGGAAGGTTGTTGAGTTGAGGCGGTGTTGAGCATCGTTTCACCTAAAAAATGTAAGGAACGGATCATCGAATATAGAAGAGATTGTGAGGAATTCGGTTCCAAACCCTGATCCTGATTTATGTAGGCGCTATAAGGTCATGAAGGGTAGACGGATGAGCGCACAGTCTTGAATTTAGGATAACGCTTTTCGTTAAAAGTTGAAGGGTTAAAAGCTGTTCTAGTAGTCTATTGAGAGGGGCGTTGGAGACGGCTAATGTTTCTAAGGTCCAAAAAACCAGTAAGCGACATTTATCAGCAATATTGAGACGTGAGTTCAGAAAATAAAGAAAAATTCCAAATAGAGTACCAGGCGGGAAAAGCTGCGTTTGAGCGGGGTGACTATCGCGTCGCTGTCCAGCGTCTGGAGGCAGCAAGCGCCTTGATGAGTCGAAACACGATTTTAGGGGGGGAATCGCAAATTTGGTTAGTGACGGCGTATGAGGCAGCGGGACAAACCCAGGAAGCGATCGCTCTTTGCAAACAACTCACTCGTCATCCCGACCCGGAAACAAGTAAACAAAGTAAAAGTTTACTTTACATTTTGCAAGCGCCTCAACTGAAAAGACCGGAAGAATGGATGACCAAAATTCCGGACTTAGCAACCATCCCAGAAAGTGATCCAAAAGACAGGCGTGGTAGTAATGATACAATAACTCCCAAGAAACGCCAGCAAAAAGAATAACCAAAACCCGTTGATTTAAGTCAGGTTAATACTAAAGATAATCAATTTATTTGGGTGGCGCTGATTGTTTTTGGTTTAACAATTGGGGGCTTAATTTGGTTTGGGATGTAACATGAATAGCAAACAAAATGTTAAAGCATGGTACTTCACCGAATTACACTCTTGACTGCGGCAATCTTAATACTAGGACAATTACCCAGCCTTGCTCAAGCTGACCGCTATTTGCCTGTAGGAGTGGATGAATTTAATCAGAAACCTGTCCATTTGGATAGGCAAAGTGTTACAAAAATCGGCGCAACTTCTTACCGATATACGCTCTCAAGTGAGAGTGAAGAACCTGATACAGGAAAACCAGGACGATTTGAAGAAGATATTGTGGTAGATTGCACGCAGCTTGGTTTAATTGTCCACTTAGGCAGTCGCCTTTATGATGGGGATGGACGTTTGATTAAAAGCGATCGCATATCCAGAACCCAAGATATTAACGCTTCGAGATTTTCTCCTTACATAAAGGGTAATCAGATAGTTTGTAGTGAGGTTTCTAAGTTATAGTATTTATCAATTTGCCCCCATAACCCGCCAATACTAGGCGGAATTAGATTTTTTTGCCCAAATTTAGGGGCTAGGGTGTTTAGATATCAATCTGATACAAGTGAGTTTTCTGCCCCTACGGCTCAGGTTAAGATCGTCAAGATTAAAGTGGGAGAAGCAAGAACTGTGAGTGATGCAACGTTAGAAAAGATTTTAAACTTAGCATCTGTACACGCCGAGGAAGCTGAAGTTTACTACCTACAAAGCCAGGATACACCGATTGAGTTTGAAAATAATCGCTTAAAGTCACTGTCTACAAAAGCGCTTCAAGGTGTGGCGTTGCGAGTGATTTGTCAGGGTAGGATGGGATTTGCGAGTTCTACAGATTTAACACGTTTAGATGACTTAGTTGCCGCCGCTGTGCAAACTTCTGAAATTGGCGATCCTGCTGACTTTGGTTTTGCAAATGATCTGCAAATAACGGCAGATAAAACTGATTTTACACCGCCACCAACCCAAGAATTAGTAGAAGAGGGAGAGCGTTTAATCGAGCAGATTCACAACTACAATTCTGAGATTTTGGTCGATGTTGGCTTTAGTGTCCGCTCTGGCTCGGTTAAGATTGCGACAACCCGAAATGTCTACGCTGAACGTAGTAGTCGGGTGGTGAGTGCCAGTTTGTCGGGAAATTTGGTTAAGGGTGAAGACTTTTTGCAAGCGTATAGTTTCGACGTGATGCGGGATGGGGTTCCGGATTGCGATCGCCTTCTTCAAGAACTTTTACAAAAATACCAGCGAGCCGAGCAACAAGCAACAATTAAAAGTGGTACTTTTTCCGTCTTGTTTACCCCAAGAGCGGCGGCGAGTACGATTGGAAGTCTATTTAAAACAATTCTTTCTGGTCAAGCCGTTTCTCAAAAAGCTTCACCTCTGGCAGGTAAAATCGGCGAGAAGCTATTTGATGAGCGTTTAACGATTTTTGAAGATCCTCGCATCGGTGCTTCTGCTTGTGCGTTTGACGATGAAGGGACGCCGACAAGTCGTAAAGTTTTGATCGACAAAGGGGTTGTGAACGAATTTTACTGGGATCGGCGTTGGGCGGCAAGTGCGGGTTGTGAGCCGACTGGCAACGGTTTCAGGAGTGGATTATCTCGTCCCAGTCCAGGGTTAGTTAATGGCTGTATGTCGCCCGGAAAGACCTCTACAGAGGATTTAATTGCCGGAATGGAATCCGGTTTAATTATTGAGCAAGTCCTCGGAGCCGGTCAATCAAATCAGCTTGCGGGTGAGTTCTCGGTGAACCTGGATTTGGGTTACAAAGTTGAGAAAGGCGAAATTGTTGGTCGTGTGAAGAATACGATGGTTGCCGGGAGTATTTTTGAGGCGTTCAAAAATCTGGTAGATTTGGGCAATAATCCGGAGTGGGTCGGCGGTGGTGCATATTTACCCTGTTTGTTGTTTGATCAGTTAGGAGTTGCCGCTCGTCACTAATCAGTAATCATCCGTTGCCGAAGCTGTGGGTGATGTGAAATCAAAACAATGAGAAGATAAAAGGAGAGGAGTTTGTGGAATTAGCTGTTGTTAATTTGTTGCAGTTTTGCCGTCTAATTAGCGGGCGCTTACGAGTTTTTGGCGTGGCATTACTAGCTGTGGTGCTACTTTCTGGTTGTGTTCAATATGATGTTGGGGTGAATTTTGAGGGGGCACATCGTGGCGAGTTTGTGCAGCATATTAAGTTGGAAGAAAGGCTAACAAATTTTAGCAGTTCTCAGGTGCAAGATTGGCTGACTAGTATTGAGCAGAGAGCCAAACAGCTTGGTGGTAAAACGAAGCATCTTTCTAAGCAGGAAGTCGTTGTGACAATTCCGTTTAGTAGTGGGAAAGAATTGGAATCAAAGTTTAACCAATTCTTTAATCCGATTGAGCAAAAGAAGTCTGATGCTAAAACAGTAGAAGCTCTGAATCTACCGAATTTTGAATCGAAGGTTAATTTGGAGCAAGGTAACTTTATTTTCTGGCAGCGTAGTCGATTAAGTTATGATCTGGATTTGCGATCGCTTGGTGTTCTTTCTGAGAATGGTAATGTAATTGTTAGTCCCAGTTCACTGCTAAATTTGCAGTTTAGTTTGTCTTCACCAGGGGGCATACGCAGTATCGAAAAGGACGTTAATGCAATTACTCCAGAAGTTTATGAGAAGGGTCATCAATTAGTATGGACGCTTCAGCCAGGACAACTCAACCATTTAGAAGCTGTATTTTGGCTGCCTAGCCCCCTTGGTATTGGTACTTTGGTGATTGTGCTGTTTATTGTGGGTGGTTTCTATGCCAAGTACAAGTCGTTTCCTTGGAAATCAACCCAACCGCTTGCACCGACAACTTTATCAAGGGTTCAGTAATTTGGAACCATAAAAATTCTCTGCCAGATTGCGCCAAAATCCCTGAGTTGCTCTAAGATAGATCTTCGCATTACTGCAACGTCCTAAGTAATTCTTTCAGGACTGTGTTGTATAGGCTATCTAGCGATCGCTTTTAGATATCACCCAGTGCTAAAAGGAAACAATCATGACAATTAAACCTCTAATTTTCGGTGCGATCGCTCTTGTGTTTGGTATGACTCTAAATAGTTCGGCAATAGCAAGAGAACTCGATCAATACGAACAACAAGTTGAAAATCAGCTACAAGGAGCAATTAAAACAGTCAAAGGAGATGGCTATCAGTTATCATTTCCAAGAAATGTTGGGAAGTTAACTCGGAGAACTGAAGCTTTCAAAACTGTCTTACTTTATCCGAATCGGGAGTATATTTTTCTTGCCGTCTGCGATCAAAATTGCAATAAAGTTAACGTGATTGTTAAGGATATGAATGGCAAGAAAATTACTTCTGATGCCACTGATACGCCAATTTCTGTAGTTAATTTTAAGCCGCCAACTGAGGACAGATATCAAGTTGCAGTAAGAATGGAAAAATGTGAGGCGAAGTCTTGTAACTACGGCATGGGAATCTTTGCAAAGCGTTAGATTAGACTCTTCTACCTGCTCAGTTGAAGCCAAAAATATTTTACTTCTCTAGGTTTCAGGAGTTTGCAAAGCTTTATCAAGTACTGCACGCGCTTGCTCTGCTCCACTTCTGGCATCTCGATAACGGAGGTTAGCTTGAGCAAAGTTTTTAAGAACTTTGAAACCTTCTTTTAGTTGAGCAATTTCTTCTTCTGTTACTAATTCATCTTTGAAGAGGATATCGACTTGAGAACGAACTTGCAGGGCTTCCGCACGTAGTTCTTGAACCTTAAGTTTTAAGGTAGCAAGACTATTAAGAACTT
>CADCTM010000102.1:0-10204 GCA_902805485.1 uncultured Coleofasciculus sp.
TGTTCAAAATTTATCCGGAGGCTGGCTCATCCAGTTCGGAATAAAGAATTAGTAGATGCACCCTGATAATTACCCTAGCTCACATGAGTTAGGGTTTTTTTATGAGTCGTGAGAATGAATAAAGCGCGTTGCCATTAAATGAATACAAAGATTGGCTAGGGGCAAGATATGTTATGCCCTTAACCAGTGGTGCTGATACCCAAAAACTCTCGCACTCGCTCCAAATAAATGTCAGGTTTCTCTAACATTGGGAAATGAGCTGTACCGGGAATTTCAAAATACTCGACTTTTTCGCTTAACTGTGCCGCACGGCGCCCTAGTTTCGCTGGGATAATCTTGTCATACTGACCAGAAATTAATAAAGTTGGCATTTTTAGCCCAGCAAATTCTTGAGGCATCACTTGGGCGGCATATTTACTGACGGCGGTAAGCATTGTCCCCAACGCTGCGTTATAATCTGCTTCCAGGTAATCTTCCAAAAACGCCCGACTAATTGCCCTTGGTAGGGGACGATGCAAAAATCGCGCCATGAACATCGAATCGGCAAAGGGAACCTGCAAGAACCAGCGAGGACGAAACTTAACGACGTAACCACCGATTTTGTGGAAGGCGGCAAAAGATAGCGCTTCGTATTCAAAAATACCGCTACAAGTTAAGATAGCCCGCTCCACTCGCTCTGGATGACGATTTAGAAACAGTGTTGCTGCCGACGCCCCTAGGGAGTGAGCATTGATATAAACGCGATCGCATTCCAGAGCATCTAACAACACCACTAAATCTTCGGCGTACTCCTCCATTTCATAAAGCACTTCTATGGGTTCTTGGGGCAGCTTTGAGCGACCAAACCCCCGTAAATCATACAGGAGGCAGTCAAATTTCTCCGATAGGGCATTTGCCGTGCTTTCCCAGTAACGTGCTGAACCCCCCCAACCGTGGACGAAGACCATTACTGGTTTATTTTCCTCAGTTTTTGGTTGGCGTATCCATTCGTAGTGATGCTCGACGCCGCGAACGTTAAGTAGAGGCATCCTTTGCCCTTTGCTAAAAACTAATGACCCATTAACAATTAAGCAGATTCTGGTTTCGCTAGAGAAGAGGGATGGACTAATAGTTCAGCAGTCGATCGCTTTTCTACCATTTCTCGTGTCACGGCGCAGCGCGTCACGTCCTTCCGGGAAGGCAACTCGTACATTACATCCAGCATTAATTCTTCCACAATCCCGCGCAGTGCCCGTGCCCCTGTTTTCCGGCGGTACGCTTCTTGTGCTATCGCCCGAATTGCTTCTGGCTTGAACTCCAACTGTACGCTGTCCATCTTCAGCAGTTTCTGATACTGCTTCACCAGTGCATTCCGGGGTTCGGTTAAAATTGCCATCAGTGTTTCTTCATCCAATGGGTCAACAACCGCCACCATCGGCACACGCCCGATAAATTCTGGAATCATGCCAAATTTTACCAAGTCGTCTGGCTCTAAGTGCCGCAGCACATCGGCTGTTCGCTTTTCTTTCGACTGGCTTTCCCCAGACTGAACAAAGCCAATTGAGCGTTTGCCTAGGCGCTGCTCCACCACTTTATCCAAACCAACAAATGCCCCGCCACAAATAAACAGGATGTTGCTGGTGTCAATCTGAATACAGTCTTGATAAGGATGCTTTCGCCCACCTTGGGGCGGTACATTGGCAACAGTTCCCTCTAACATCTTGAGCAAGGCTTGCTGAACGCCTTCGCCGGAAACATCTCTTGTTATTGAGGGGTTTTCGCTCTTACGAGCAATCTTGTCAATTTCATCGATGTAGATTATTCCCCGTTGGGCTTCTTCGACATCGAGGTCTGCGACTTGTAGCAATCGCAGTAAGATATTTTCGACATCTTCACCGACATAACCTGCTTCGGTCAGTGTTGTGGCATCCGCTACGGCAAATGGCACATCCAAAACACTTGCTAAAGTTTGAGCCAAGAGGGTTTTGCCACAACCAGTTGGACCCATCAAGAGGATGTTGGACTTTTGCAGTTCTACGGCATCGTCGGACACCGCCTTACTACTTCCCTTTGCCGGAACAAAGCTCAAGCGCTTGTAGTGGTTATAGACGGCAACGGCGAGGACTTTTTTTGCCTCATCCTGACCAATTACATGATCGTCTAGATGCTTTTTCAGTTCTCTTGGCTTGGGGATCTGATTTAACGACAGACCAGAAGCACGAGCGCGACGTTTTTGAGGGGCTTCTTTAGGCGGAACTGGCTGAGGAGCTGGAGTACCAGAATCTAACAACTCCTCATCTAAAATTTCGTTACAAAGGTCAACGCACTCGTCACAGATGTAAACTCCTGGTCCTGCAATTAACTTGCGTACCTGCTCCTGAGACTTGCCGCAAAACGAACATTTTAGATGGGAATCGTACTTAGACATACCTGCCTCTTATTTGATGGGAGTGACAGCCGCTTCCGCTGCAGGAAGGTTCTGCCTGGTGATGACTTGATCGATCAAACCATAGTCTTTCGATTGGGCTGCTGACATGAAGAAGTCACGCTCGGTATCCGCTTGTATTTTGTCAAGTGGCTGACCTGTATGGTGAGCCAGTAACTCGTTCAGCGTCTGCTTCAGGTAAAGAATTTCTTTAGCTTGGATTTCAATGTCAATTGCCTGCCCTTGAGCGCCGCCAAGGGGCTGGTGAATCATAATCCGAGAACTCGGCAGTGCCATGCGTTTACCCGCTGCTCCACCTGCAAGCAGGAATGCCCCCATGCTGGCGGCTAAACCATAGCATATGGTAACAACATCGGGAGAAATCTGCTGCATCGTGTCATAAATCGCCATACCCGCATAGATTGAACCCCCTGGGGAGTTGATATACAACTGGATATCTTTCTCAGGATCTTCCGCTTGTAAAAACAGCAGTTGAGCCACGATCGAGTCGGCGATGTTATCGTCTACTGGCGTTCCTAAAAACACAATACGGTCTCTCAAAAGCCGCGAGTAGAGGTCAAAAGCCCTTTCTCCTACGCCGGACTGCTCTACCACCATCGGTACGATGTTGCGAGGACTGACACACAGAATGTCTTGGGAGCTTAAGCTCGTCAATTGGTAATCTGGGAACTGGGATTGCAGCATAATTTAAACGTTAATTCATCTTTGTTAACAGGGTGCTGTTTAACCCAGCACAGAAAGACAATTTTTTTAACTGCTTTGGAGTCACATTAGCTAATGGAGGATAGCTTGAGAGCCCTGCACTAACTATTCTTCTAGTGACCATTATGCCTCAACCGTAAACGGACTAGCTTTTGGGGTCATTAAGAAGGCGCTCTTCAAGGGTTGGGTGCAGCATCGGGTGACTTCCAGCCAAAGACACTCGATGCTCTTAATCCGTAATGGCGTTCTACTAACGAGTCAGCAGGGACACTGCAAATTATTCCTCAGTCGAGGTGACGGACGGGACATCAATTGTTTGGGTAGAGGCATCAGATGATTCAGAGGCGATCGCTTCTGTTTCCTCTACTTCCTCTTCGCTGTCGGCTTCTGGGGTTAATGAGCCTTTAGGAACTAATTCAATCGTCCCATGTTCTTCAAGCCACTTCAGAGCCTTTTCTTTGAGCAAATCGGACTCAACGACTTCTCGCACCCGCCCTTGATCGACACTTTGGCCCGCCAACTGCTCTAGCACTTCCTTAACTCTGGTTTCAATCTCCTCTGGTTCAACAGTTAGAGATTCGCGTTTAGCGACTTCCAAGAGTGCCAAGTGCTGCTGGAGGCGTAACATGGCATCAGGTCGCGATCGCTCTTTCAGTTGCGGTATAGTTTCGGCATTAAATAGCTTCCGGATATCCATTCCGTAGCTTTCCATCTGCATCGCGGTTTGGGTCAAGAGCGTCTCGACTTCCCGCTCCACCATTGTTTCTGGCAACTCAATCTCGACTTTCTCTAAAAGCGCCGCTAATAAAGCTTGCTCCTTACTTGCTGTCGTTTCTTGCTCGGCTTTTTCCTGAAATTGCTTTTCCAAGAATTCCCGTAACTCGGCAAGGGTTTCCTGTTCGCTGACTTCTTGGGCAAAGTCATCATCTAACTGGGGCAGTTCTTTTTCCTTAAGTTCCTTCAGGCTAATCGTAAACATTGCCGATTTTCCTGCCAAATCTTCTCGCGGATAATCTTCAGGAAACGAGACCGGAACTTCTTTGGTTTCTCCTGGATTCATCCCGACAATACCCTGAACGATGTCCTCTAGGAACCGTCCTGACTCTAACTCGATTTGGAAATCTGTTGCTTGAGCGCCGGATATGTCTGTCGCGTCTTCTCCATCACCCGCAAATTTGCCGGTGTAATCAACGACTGCGACATCCCCCATTTGAGCGGGACGTGATTCTACAGGAATTAACGTCGCTTGTTCGACACGGCGCTCTTCTAGAAACTTATCTACCGCTTCGGCATCGGGTTGAGTTTCCTCCGCTTTCACGCTCAAACCCCTATATTCAGCCAAATGAACTTGCGGCGGCACATCAACCGACGCTTTGAAGGTTAGGGGTTCTCCTGGCTTAAACTGACCGTTTAATTCCTCATAAGTTGAGACTAACTTGTAGTTCCCCAATGCCTCAATGGATTCTTGGTTGAGCGCTTGCTTAAGGCTATCTTGAACTAAATCTTCGAGAGCTGCTTCCTTAATGCGTTGTGGTCCCATCCGCTGAAGCAAAATCTGACGCGGGACTTTTCCTTTGCGAAACCCAGGAATGTCGGCAGAGCGGGCGAGGTTTTGCACGACTTTTTCATAGACTTTTTTAGTCGTTTCGGCGGGAATTTCAATTTCCAGACCGAGCTGGCTATGAGGCAGTTTTTCCTGAGTAACTTTCATTGACGCTTCTGTTTCAGACTGAGTAAAGATTTTTCAAGGCAACGGACTCGATATTCAACCGATGCTTTATGACGGAGTTGTAGAAGTGAAAGGTAGACCCCTCGTGGTATTCTAGTTTTGCAACCAGTAAACAGAAGCATCTAGCAGTTCTTCCCTTGCGGTACGGGAGACAAAGCTCTGGATTGTACCAACAGTTTCCGTATCTGATGATAGTACATAGGAGTGCCTGTTAGCTTTCGCGATCGCCATCGGCTTGGGCATATCCCCAAGCGCTTTAAGTAAATCTCTTGAGTTCCCAAAGAATTGTTCTTATGAAAAAGCCAACTCAAGCGTGTTGATACAGGTGATAGGATTAATTAAGTTAACGGCATTTTTTCAGACATAGGTGCGCCACAACCAACCAGAAGTCGCGGTTATCCAAAATCTTCCCTAGCTTTTCTTAAAAAAAATTAACAGATTTAAAAGGCTCGTCGAGTCAGTGTTGAAAGTATCTCAAAAGCAAGTATGTGGAGGAAATGCATTTGTCTTTTAACGTTCGTATCGCCCTACTCGGTGCCACGGGTGCAGTCGGGACAGAGTTGCTGGAGTTATTGCAAAGCCGCAACTTTCCCCTAGCGGATTTAAAGCTATTGGCATCGCCGCGTTCGGCTGGGCGTACCATTTCTTTCCAAGGGGAAGATATCCCTGTAGAGGTAGTGACAGAAAAGTCATTTGATGGAATTGATATAGTTTTGGCATCGGCTGGCGGCGGAACGTCAAAAACTTGGGCTTCGATTGCCGTTGAGCAGGGCGCGGTGGTCATTGACAACTCCAGTGCCTTTAGGATGAATCCAGACGTGCCCTTGGTCATTCCAGAGGTGAATCCGGAGGCAGCCGCAACGCATCAAGGCATTATTGCTAACCCTAATTGCACAACGATTTTGATGGCAATGGCAGTTTGGCCGCTGCATCAAGTCCAGCCAGTGCAGCGAATTATTGCCGCCACTTACCAGTCTGCCAGTGGGGCGGGAATGAGGGCAATGGAAGAGGTTAAGGCGCAGGCGCGGGCAATTCTACAAGGTGAAACCCCGCCGACAGAATGCTTTCCTTACCCGTTAGCTTTTAACTTATTCCCGCACAATACTCCCATGAACGAGCAGGGGTACTGTGAGGAAGAAATGAAAATGGTTAACGAAACCCGCAAGATTTTCAATGCGCCTCAGATTAAAATTAGTGCGACCTGTGTACGGGTTCCTGTACTCCGCGCCCACTCAGAAGCGATTAACCTAGAGTTTGCACAACCAATGCCCGTCGCCAAGGCACGAGAAATCTTAGCGAATGCGGCTGGGGTACAACTGGTGGAAGACTGGGAGGCAAATTACTTCCCAATGCCAATTGATGCCACAGGTCGTGATGAAGTTCTGGTCGGTCGAATTCGTCAAGACCTCTCTCATCCCTGTGGGTTGGAACTTTGGTTGTGTGGAGATCAAGTTCGTAAAGGTGCAGCATTAAATGCCGTGCAAATTGCCGAGTTATTGGTTGCCCGAAATTGGCTAAAGCCCAAAACAGCAACGGTTGTCCATTAAAAAGCCGCAAGCTGAAAGCTGGCAAGATTGGCAGTATTTACCCAATCGCATCCTAGGATTTTCTGTTTTTTTATTCTTAACTAAACTAATAACTCATGACTAATGACGAATGACCAATAACCAAGGAGGAGTGAAGAAAGGGTGGTGAATTTTGGATGTGTGCTGACGGCAATGATTACGCCGTTTGGGAAAGATGGTGGTGTGAATTACGAGGTGGCAGAGAAACTCGCGGTTTATTTGGCGGATAATGGCTCAGATAGCATCGTTGTCTGCGGCACCACAGGCGAATCTCCCACCTTAAGCTGGGATGAAGAATACCAGTTATTTCAGGTCGTGCAAAAGGCTGTGGCGGGGAAAGCCAAGGTACTTGCGGGTACAGGGTCAAATTCTACGGAAGAGGCGATCACAGCAACGCAAAAAGCCGCTAAACTAGGGTTAGATGGTTCATTACAAGTCGTACCTTATTACAACAAGCCGCCCCAGGCAGGACTGCATGATCATTTTAAGGCGATCGCTAAATCCTGCCCTGACCTGCCCTTGATGCTCTACAATGTGCCGGGTCGCACGGGTCAAAATCTCCTTCCGGAGACCGTTGCCCGTCTCGCCGAAATCCCAAACATTGTAGCGATTAAGGAGGCAACCGGGGATTTTGACCAGGTAAGTCAACTTCGCCGTTTAACGCCACCTGAGTTTGCCATCTATTCTGGAGACGATTCCTTTACATTGGCGACACTGGCAATAGGAGGCACTGGTGTTGTCAGTGTTGCCAGTCATCTGGTTGGTGCTGAGATCCAGCAGATGATCCAAGCCTTTGAAATTGGTAAAACAAAAGCAGCGACGGAAATTCACCTAAAACTTTTTCCTCTATTTAAAGTTTTGTTTTGCACAGCAAATCCCATCCCTCTCAAAGCGGCACTACAACTCCAGGGTTGGGAAGTTGGTTCTGTACGCCCACCGTTATGCGAACTGCCACCTGAGCTAAAACAAAAAGTTGAGGATGTTTTAAAAGGTCTTTCTTTGATCTAGATAAATGCTGAACTTAACTACAAAACTTTCACTAAAAACGGAAATACTTATACGATGAATTACTCTTGAGCGTTACTTTTACACCTATCTTCAAGGCAATTGGCACTTTTTTAAGCCAACTAAAAAGAAATAGGCACGAAACAAAATAAACGTTTCAGACATCATATGTCCTCTGTGATACCGGCAGGATTATCGGTTTGATGAGGAGCAATTGTTGCAACGCTTTTGATGATGTCTTAAATGTTTGTACCTAATGAAGCGTCTTAACTGAACCGCTGCATCTGTTTAAACTTTGAACTTTAGAACTTTGAACTAAATGAACAACAAACCTCAAAGGAGGCAAATGACTAATACCGAATCTAAACCCGCCCTAAAAATTATTCCTTTAGGTGGATTGCATGAAATTGGAAAAAACACCTGTGTCTTTGAAATCAATGATGAAATAGTTTTAATTGATGCAGGCATTGCCTTCCCGAACGATGAAATGCATGGCGTCAATATTGTCCTTCCCGACATGACCTATCTACGGGAAAACCGCCACAAAATCAAGGGCATGATTGTCACCCACGGTCATGAAGACCACATTGGTGGAATTGCTTATCACCTCAAGCAATTTGACATTCCCGTCATTTATGGCCCACGCCTAGCGATGGCATTATTGCAAGGCAAGCTCGAAGAAGCTGGTGTCGTTGATCGCACGGTATTAAAAAGCGTTGGACCCCGTGATATGGTCCGAATTGGCAATTCGTTCGTCGCTGAATTTATTCGTAACACCCACTCAATCTCTGATAGCTTCACCATTGCTCTTCACACCCCCGTTGGTGTTGTTATCCATACGGGTGACTTTAAAGTTGACCATACACCCGTAGATGGCGAGCATTTTGATTTTCAAAGACTGGCAGAACATGGAGAAAAAGGTGTTCTCTGTCTCTTGAGTGATTCCACCAACGCCGAAGTGCCAGGAAACACACCATCCGAACGCTCAGTTTATCCTAATCTTGACCGCATCTTTGCCCAAGCACCAGGACGACTCTTGGTCACAACCTTTGCCTCGTCAGTCCACCGGGTGAATATGATCCTAGAGTTGGCACAAAAGCATAAGCGGGTTGTGTCCGTAGTTGGGCGTTCGATGCTCAATGTGATCGCCCATGCGCGTAATTTAGGTTATATCAATTGTCCAGATAACTTGTTTGAACCTTTACACGCTGTTAGTAACTTACCTCCAGAGAAAGTTTTAATCCTAACAACGGGTTCTCAAGGTGAACCACTGGCGGCAATGACTCGGATTGCTAACGGTGAACACCGACAAATTAAGATCCGACAAGGCGATACGGTGGTCTTCTCCGCTAATCCAATTCCTGGCAATACAATTGCTGTGGTCAATACTATCGACAAGTTGATGATCCAGGGCGCAAGTGTCGTCTATGGTCGCGATAAGGGCATCCATGTCTCCGGTCACGCCTCCCAGGAAGACCAAAAGCTGATGATCGCCTTAACACGCCCAAAATTCTTTGTACCAGTTCACGGCGAACATCGGATGCTGATTCAGCACGCGAAGATGGCTCAAAATATGGGCATCCCTGCGGAGAATACGGTAATTATCAACAACGGAGATGTTGTTTCAGTAAGCGAAGAAAGCATTGGCGTTACGGCTAAAGTGCCTTCTGGGATTGAACTAGTTGATCGCAGCGGCGTTGTCCATGACACTGTGTTGAAGGAACGGCAGCAACTGGCAGAAGATGGTGTTGTCACCGTGGCAGCGGCGGTTAGTTGGGAAGGTGAACTGCTGGCTAAACCAGAAATCCACCTGCGGGGTGTGGTATCCTCGGTTGAAAAATCTTTGCTACAGCGCTTGGTAGACAGGGCGATTGAGCGGACATTAAGCGATCGCTGGACAGAGTTTGCGAAGTCTTTTAACGGTAGCGAAATCGATGTTGATTGGGTTGGCTTGCAAGTCCAAATTGAAGGCGACCTTAAACGTTTAGCACGTCGCGAACTGCAAAGTAGCCCCTTGGTTGTATTCTTGCTGCAAAGTCCCGCAGAACCCCCTGTCAAGGTGACAGGCAGACGCCGACGTTCAACGGCAAAAGTCGCATCATAAGCTAGGGAAGATTGGGGAACGTTGCCCACCTCCCTTGTAAACAATCTGTAGCAAACACCACCAAAAGTGTTATAAAGAGACTGGCTTCATGGTCTGGGAAACCTCCTAACCTTAAAGTCAGTCTTTTTACCTATGCCATTTACAATTTGGATCGGTTATCCTGTTAAGTGTTGTTAATAAACCACTGTGCCAAACTTAACAAAAGTTCAGTGAGATTACTGAGGGTGCTCCATTGGGGTTTATGGCAACATATCAACAATCCAGTTGACTTTAAAAATTTCGATAGACCGCACGTTTTTAGTTCTTGTCCTAAATTAATTGGACTTTTTTCTCTCCTAGTAATGCAGTTGTTGATTGACGGTAGCGAATAAACCCTGTTTTAAGATGAGCTGTTTCTCGACAGCGATGATTGACCCCAAACAAAGTTGTCATAGGGTCAGAACACACAGAACCAACCCATCTGTAATAGCAACGGAGCTTTGCTCTTTCCAGCAACTTGTAAGTGCCTGCATTCTATGGCAACTTACTAAAAATTTCACTGGATAATTCCGGTGCGGGTGGATGAGCAGGTGTAGGTAAATTACAGGAGCGTGAAGTTCGCTTTTTCCGAATACAGGAAAGTAATTATGAATGTATCCGAGTATACAGCAAAGAATCTAGTTATTACAAGCTGG
>CADCTM010000102.1:10228-16391 GCA_902805485.1 uncultured Coleofasciculus sp.
CTTCAAAGAAGACAACTACCAACCCTCTCAAACCAAAGAAAACCTTTGACCCGCTTAAGCGTGTACGGCAGTGGGTTGACAAAGTTGAAGTCCATAATCCCAAATTGGCGCACCGTCTGTGCAAACTGATACCCGCACAATGCCCATTTGAGCGCGACGTTAAAGTGTTTGGTCGCACCTTATTTCACATTCCGCCGATGTGCAAACTGAATCCGCTTTATGAAGAAGTGGTAGGACTGCGCTTTCGGGCACTGTGCTATTTGGCAGACGAATGTGGCGAAGATATCTCCGCATACTGCTAAAATTTAGAGTTCAGTCATTTTAGCGTTGGGCGTCGGGAATACCCGTGCATCGAAGAAGACATCATGGCGATCATTGCCCTAAAAGCTTGGTATCTCCAGCATTACGAACCCCTTAAAGAACTGGAGAAACGCCCACACGATCTGCGTCTGAGCAAAAACAGCCTGCTCAAGTCAGGTTTAAGAGCTGACTTTTTAGACGATAGCCAAGATGTCAAAAATTCCGCTTGGTTTGGACGCTACCTGGAAGGGGAAATCATTGAGTTTTACGTTGAAGGCAGCGGCGGTTATGCGATCGCTAATATTGATTTGATCTCCCACGAGATCTACTTCACCAAGCTTGAGGTAATGGCACAACTAGAGCCAGTAATCTTTTTGAGTTGCCAAACCGAGTACAACACCTCAAGTGAAGCTCTACGCAACGCCCTCTCCCAGACACTCTTAACCTTCAATCAGCGATCGCGTCTCCCCCTAACCCTACAGGAATCTCGACGGCCCCCTGGTGAACCCATGCGGCTCAACAGCACCCAGATGCGAAAAATCCGCAAAAGCCTGCTATTTATTGCCGATGGGACGCCAATCGCCCGTATTGAAGGGGAAAGTAAAGCCTTATCGATCCCCAGCCCAAATGTCTGTGTAGAAGTGGGCTATGCCTTAACAGCCAAGCGCACAGAGCAGATTTTACTGGCGAGGATGGAACGTCCAGATTTGTTAGGACAGTTCCCCTTTGACTTGCCAAATTATCAGCAACTGTCGTTTCAAGAGCAAAATGAGCTAGAGCGAACCTTGCCGACAGTATTAGAAACCTTGCTGCAACGATTTAATTTATTTACCTGATTCTCTTCGTCGCTGATAATGATTTGGATACGGATCAAGGATAATATTCCATGCCGAGAACCCCAGATGAATATGCAGTACACCTCCTTTTGACAAGTGGTCATCGGGAAGAAGTGCGTTTTACGACAATTCAAGAGTTTCAGAAGTGGTACAGTGGCGAACTGATGCCGAAAGCGACCTCAAACGACTTTATTAGCGTGCCGATCAAAAATGTTCAGGGAGAGTACATGGTGCTGCGTCCCTCCAGTGTTGCGGCAATTCGGGTGGAACCTGTTTTTGGAGGAAGCGTCGAACGGTATTAGTCATGAGTCATTAGTCATTTGTCATTAGTCCTTAGCGATGAAAAACTAATGACTAAGTGGCGATTGAGCTGTGATTTTACTAAGTATGAGAAAGACACTGACATGGCTTTCCCTAAGTTTGGGGATGGCGCTAATAACGACTAGCCGTCCGGTTCTTGCTGATGTGCCACTGCAACCCGTCAACCTTGAGGCGGGTCAGGTTTCGTTGAATACCTTGGGTTTGGATGAGCAATTGTGGGGGCGTCTAGGGCAACCAGGAGATCGGCGGGCGCTATTGAAGTCGATTGATTACAGCCTACGTTATCTTGCCTCACCGGGGGCCGCTCAAGCTTACCAACGCTATAGAGTACCGGGGATAACACGCGATCGCGTTCGTCGCTCTCTTGTCCGTTTTCGGCAACTTGTGGTTAGTTCCAGTTCACCAGCACAACTACAAGTCGCTGTCAACCGCGAGTTTGTGTTTTATAAATCTGCCGGGAAGGATAATCAAGGCACAGTTGCATTCACAGGCTACTTTGAGCCAACTTATGCCGCAAGCCGTAAACCAAGTGCCGAGTATCGCTATCCCCTTTATCGACTACCTGCGGATTTTGACCGTTGGCAAACACCTCACCCGACTCGCGCCCAGTTGGAAGGGGAAGATGGGTTAGGGTCGAAAAGCGCCTTACGAGGGCGAGAACTGGTTTGGTTACGCGATCGCCTAGAGGCGTATCTCGTACAAGTCCAGGGTTCCGCCCGTCTCCAGCTACCAGACGGGAAGTTTATGACCATTGGTGTTGCAGGCAAGACGAATTACCCTTATGTCAGCATCGGGCGAGAACTCGTTAACGATGGCAAGTTCCCCCTGGAGGCGCTAACGTTACCGATTGTGATCAATTATTTCCGCACTAATCCCGCAGAACGCGATCGCTATTTGCCCCGAAATAAACGCTTCGTTTTCTTCCAAGAAACCCACGGAGCGCCCGCTACAGGAAGTCTTGGCGTACCTGTCACCCCAGAACGCTCGATCGCCACTGATAAGTCTCTCATGCCTCCAGGAGCCTTAGCGCTAATTGCTGCACCCATTCCTTACCCAAATGAGGCAGGTGAGTTAAAATCCCGGATGGTAAATCGTTACGTGTTGGATCAGGACACAGGCGGTGCAATTTTGGGGGCGGGGCGCGTTGATATATTCATGGGGACAGGCGCACGTGCAGGCGATCGCGCGGGCTTAATTAGTGGTACGGGTGAACTTTACTACCTGTTGCTGAAAAATTAACTTGGGTTAACCCTATCAGTCATTTTTGGCATTGATCATTCTTTATCGCAATTTGCTTTTTTTGTGTAAGACGTAAAAGTGTAGGGGCGGGTTTAAAATCACCCTTATGTTCAAACCAACTATTTTGTCTCCAAAACCCGCCCCTACAACTTGCTGTGATAACTAATCACTAATGACCAATGACCACTGACTAATCTTTCATAGTTCCATCTGGCATAATTGCCCCTGTGAGAATAGCACCTTGGAGGTTTGCCCCTAGCACATTCGCGCCGCTGAGGTCTGCAGCAATTAAAATTGCTTTGGATATGTCAGCGCGAATCAAGCAGGCTCGATTTAAGTCAGCGCCTCTCATATCGGCTTCTTGGAGCATTGCTCCAATCAAATCGGCATCTTGTAAGGTCGCTCGATGTAAAATGGCTTGGAATAGCGTGGCTCCGTGTAAATCTGCCTGATATAAACGGGCGTGAGCAAGGTTGGCAAATACGAGGTTGGCTTCCCTGAGATTTGCTCGCTGCAAATTCGCTCGTTTTAAAGTAGCCTCAATTAGATTCGCCTTTCTCAAGTCGGCGGCGACTAAGTTGGCGTCATTCAGGTCGGCTCCATTCAGGTCGGCGACGCTAAGGTTAGCCTCACTTAGGTTAGCTTCATTCAGGTTAATTCCCTTAAGGCTACTACCACTCAAATTAGCGCCGGTTAAATCGGCTTGCCTCAAGTCAGCGCCAATTAAAATCGCTTCCGTTAGGTAAGCACCCCGCAGTTGTGCGCCGCCAAAATCTCGATCTCCGGCAGCATAACGCCTTAGTAGTTTACTTGCATTCATGTACATTCCCCAGTCATCACTCCTCACGTTGTTTCTTGAGGTGATGGCTCTGCTAACACCGCTCTTAGCATTTCCTGCTATACGACAGCGAAGCTATCCATCACTGATCAGTTGTCTGAGGTAGTTACACCGGGTTCTGTTGAATTATCCTCAAATTTAAGACAATTGCCACCGCTTTCGGTTAAAAAATAAATATTAGCTGTAATTGCCATGCTTTATCCTGGCGTGTTATCTCAATTTGCTGAATAAATTCTCGGAAGTAGAAGCGGCGCTCTGATTCTGATAAGTCACTCCAAAATTGGGGAATGGATACGGCTTGGGCGAGCGCTTTTAAATTTACAGGTGGTAGTGCCGAAGAACGCGATCGCAGTTGGGATATTTCTGTCCGGAGTTTGTACGCCCGTAACTCGGCTGTTTCTGCATCCAAAATCCCAGTGGTGATTAAAGTCGGTAACTGCTCTAATATTTCTTGCTTGTTGGCGATTTGACTAGTAAAAGATTGCTTTGCACCATCCAGGCTTGGAACATTCATCCCCGCGACGGCACGCGGCAGCTCTTGACATATACTTTGAATCGTGCAGTCTAAAATTTTTTGATAAGCGATCGCGCGGCATTTTGGAACAGAGGGGCAACTAATGGGGCGCAGGTAGAGATATTCCTGGTCTTTCCGGCGTTTCGTGACACTGGTAATTGTCATGTGAGACTGACACTCGCCACACACAACCAAACCGGCTAAAGAACGGGGGGCGCTGGCGGTACGGGGCGGCAATCGGCGATTGCGGCGCAGCAGGCGGTCAATTTGTGCGGCTTCTTCGCGGTTCAAAATGGGGCTGTGGGTATCTGAGATCACTTCACCGTCTTTATAGGCAAGATCGCCTCGATAGATGACATTGGTAAGCCAACGACGCCCTGTGGAAACGGAGATTTTCTTACCATACTTTTTCTCTAAATACCGCACTGCCCCCCGCAAGGAGCCATATATTAAAAACTGTTCAAAAAATTCTTTAACTACTGGTGCGGTACTGCGGTCAAGAATGTAGCGATCTTTACCGCGTCGATAGCCGTAGGGGGCTTTTCCGGGTGGAGGGCTTGCTCTGAGTCGGTTACGGGCGTGTCCTTGACGGAGGCGGCGACTATTGGTTTCTTTTTGAATTTCACCGATAAGTTTGAGTAAGTTGGTATCGGTCGTTTGAGAGGAACTGTAGGCTTGTTCTGTGGCAATGATTTGGATACCTAGGGCTTTGATTTGGAGTAGGCACTCGCTGATTTCTGCTACTGAGTCGCCTAGTTCCTCCAAACGGCGAATTAATAAGTATTGGGCTGGTTCGGTTTGACAGTCGTTTAATAGTTGTTCTAGTTCGATTCGCTTACCTAAATCTTGATAAATTCGCTCTATTTCCCAACCCCAAATTGTTGAATCTGGGGGTAATTCTAAGAGGGGGTTGCTGTAGGAGTAGGCGATGATTTTCATTGATCAAGTTATTTGCATTCTGTCGGGGTACACTGCTGTACTAGCCTGCACCTGACTAATTTCGATAATGTTACCATCTGGGTCTTGCGTGAAGAGGGCAGTGCGACCAGAAGCACTGGTTTGTATAGGACAGTGATGAGCTAGTAGTTGAGTTTTGGCAGCGTCTAAGTCGGTAACATTTAAGGCAATGTGAGGATTTCGTCCCCATTTTTCGGCATTTTGTAATGTTGGCTGAATAGATGAATCTACCATTAGGTGGATTTGATATTCGCCGACTTGATACCAAATTCCTGGGTATTTAAGAATACGCTCGATTTTTGCTAATCCTAATACCTGGCTATAGAAATGCTCGGCTTTTTCCAAGTCAGAAACGAGAATGGCTGTATGGAGACATTGGGTAATTTGCATTATTCGTGTAGAGCGGGGGATACTCGTTGGTTTAGGGTAGTTGTAATTAAATTTTTACTCAAATGGCTAAATTAGGCGATGACTGCTTTACATTTTCCCAAGGAGTGGTTGTTGCAAAGCGTCTTTCTTTTGCCGGGGCGGAAATTCCTACCGCGCCACAATTGGAGTTAAAATTTTTAGAGTTGGGTTGCTCGTCTCGCTTTTACGTGCCAAGGGGCATTGTCTCGTCGCGTTAGGTGTGTTTTAGCTCTTGAGGCATCTTTAAGCCAGTTGCTTTGGTAATTGTCTCTTGTGTGAGGGTTTGAGAAAAGCGATCGCTTTTTTCAGGTAGGTGTCTGGGGCAAGACGGAATCAATTAAACTGAGATTAGAATAGGGATAAGTTTGAGCTTAGTCTTCGTCAGATTTTGTTCAAACTTTGAGAATTTTTTGATTTTTGTGCCTGAATTATAGAAAACTAACGTCAATTTTGGGCAAGTATTTCACAACTTTTATCTGTGCTGACTTAAGAAAAGCGATCGCTTTCTTTAAGCTTCCGTCAAAGGTTGCGCTGTACTAGCAAAGAACTTCCCTTAACTTGGGGAACTTTCCAGAATTTATTCGGGTGCTTATTGAGGAGAATTGAGCATAAAATCCGATGTAGAATCAGCATGACTACCTTTTTTAAAAAAGTCGTTTCTCCGCGCCAAATGGAGTATCTGACCGTAGATCGAGACTTTAACATTATTGAAAAATCTTTTGACGTTGAACGGTTTGCTGATTGTCCTGA
>CADCTM010000103.1 GCA_902805485.1 uncultured Coleofasciculus sp.
CATTCGGGTCAAGGTTGAGGACGTTATAGCTAGCAACGGTCAGTTGATCCGCAGTTGGAGTGAGGGTGCTAGTTTCGGGTTGAAGGCCGGAATCAGTAGCCGTAAACGTCTCAGTCGGCTGGATCTGGAAGTTACCAAATTCATAGGAAATCACGCCGGTCACATCACCCAAGGATGCACCGGTGTCTACTAAGGGAAGCTCGAAACCGGGCAAAATGTCAGTATCTTCATCAATTTGAATCCGCTCCGGGTTGAAGTCGTCTAGACTGATGTTGAGGGTGCCGCGATCGCTTAATCCTGTAGCATTCTCGCCATTGTCGACAACACCGAAGATCTCGCCAAAGCGGTTGGTGCCAGCCACCGCAACAACATCCTGTGCTGTCACCCGCATCCCTTCTAGGGACTCAAAAAAGTCAATGCCATCAGTTTCAGGATCGAAGCTGCCAACTGCATCATCAATATTCTCCGACGGCGGCACACGACCCCCTTCACCAAGGGTTACAGCGTTAGGCAGATCATTACCCGTTGATACAGGAGTGATGGTTGGGCTACCGCTAATTTGGGTAATCGAGAGATTCTCGGTATCAGGACCGCCAGGGGTAAATTCGCTAACCGTTCCCTCAACTTGTAGCTCAACCCCAGTACTGACGCTGGGTCTAGAAGAGGTGAAAACAAAAATACCATCAGAAGTTCCTACACTATCATCCCCATTGGGGTCTTGTAGATAAAAGCCATTGGAGTCAACTGCGGTAACAATTCCTGTAGTGGTGACAGAATCACCTGCTAAAGGCGAAGTTTGAGCCGTCCCTTGGATTTCATAGATAGGAGTGATATCGACAGATGGCGGCGGTTCTTCTCCTCCTCCGTCGCCACTACCGTTGGTGTCAAAGGTCTGTCCCGTATTCACGGCGCCAAAGGAGTCATCGCTAGGAGGACTCCAGGTGAAGTCTTCGAAATCTCTGCCAGTTCCTGTTAACTGCAAGGAAAAACCGGCAGGGGTGGTAGAACCTTCAGCAACACCAATATCCATGCTGGTCATTCCACCAGAGGGGCCGCCTGCAGCAGTAAAGCTACCTTCATAGCTAAGAAACTGCACAACACTGTCATTGTTATCGACTAAGGCAATTCCATCGGAGGAACCATTCTGAATGCCATTACTGGGATAAGTTAGAGCAACGGTCCCGAAACCATTTTGCTGATCGGGAATTGTGCCAGTAAGGGGATCACTATCGTAAACAGCACCACCATTACCGTTGTATAGAACAACGTCCCAACCTGTGAGGTCTGTCCCGGCAGGACCAGCGATCTCAATTGCTTCACCAGTATCGGTGCCGTCGTTGTCATAGTGAATTTCGTTAATAAATACATTGGTCGCCATTAAATCCCCCTAAGCTAAAAGTTTGTTTTTAGGTCAATTAGAAGTATTTTCTTGAAACTTGTGTAAACTGCATTGCGCTGCACTCTTGGCTCCAGCACAGTACAATATTTGGCTTTGTGAAATGAGTTAGTTCCTCCCAAAGTCCCATGACAACATTAAGAAATCAACACGACTTGGATTAAGAAACTAATATTTTTAGGTTAAAAATCAAAGTAAGAAACTTACGATTGTGCGAGCCAAAGAATTTGGTTTTGATTTGGCATAGCTGATATCTTGCACCTTATTTTCAGCTCAGAGCATGAGGGTTAAAGTATTTGCTATTGCTACACAGCACTACTCTGTATTAAGCAGAAGCTACGTGAGCAGATCTCAAAACCTCAAGCCTTGAACTTGAGAGGCCGAGCCTTGAACTTAAAACTTCAAGCTTTAAACGTGGAAGGTCGAGCTTTTTTCTCAAAACCTTAAGTCTTGAACGTGGAAGGTCGAGCTTCTATCTTGGCGCTTACAGCTTTGAACACGGAAGGCCAAGCTTTTTTCCAAAAGTTCCAGCTCGAAACTTGTTACCTTAGTTGCGACCAAAGTTCCCTTAATTAGCAGTGTTCTTGGCTCAATTAGAAATAGCTTTCTGAAATAGACATGCTGACTAGGCAAAAACCAAGCTACCGCTGCTACTCTGAATCGTACTCGCTTGAATCTCCGCCAAGATTGCTAAGTCTTTGTCCAGAGCGCTAATCAGCGTGTTTATCCCACTGTGAGTAACATCAAGATCATCCATTCCAGTCACACTAGACAGACTGACGATGTTGATGGCATCAATACCAATCTGAAAACCAGTAATTGTATCCATACTTTCACGTAAACCATCGGAAGCAATCCAGGGCTGGTCTATCCCCTCACCGCCCGTAAGGGTCTTGCTGCGATCGCCCCCCGAAGGATGTCAATGAAAACTACTGACCTAGCGCTGCACTTCTAGTTTCAAGTACAGCGCTAGGGAGCGATTCGATAGAGGTTGGTTTGACTCAGTTAGCCGCTTAAACAGCCTCTAGCCAAATACGAAGCTGTTAGCACCAAGGGTACTGGCTTGAGTTGCACTCAGCAGAGCAAGTTCTTTGCCTTGAGCGGTAATCAAGGTATCACCACCCTGCTGGGTAAAGTCGAGCTTATCTACAGATGTCACCCCTGGAAGACCACCGATACCAATCACATCGTTACCTAACTGGAAGTCAGTAATTGTATTAGCAGAACTTGGACTTTCAGCCGCGACGATCCAAAACTGGTCTTGACCTTCGCCTCCTGTAAGCTTGCTGCCACCCATACCAGCAAACAAAATATCATCGTTGTCACTACCAACTAGGGTGTCGTTAGCACCGGCAAACAAAGTATCGTTGTCGCTTTGCCCGTACAGTCGATTATCTCCTCTACCTGTTGAGGCATCAAGGATATCGTTACCAGCACCGGCGAAAACAATATCGTCTTGGTAAGCGGTGAGGTCATCAGCCTCGGGAGTACCAAACGTGAGTTCTCCTGCTGCCTCAGCCAGGAGCAATTGGCCACCTCGCTCATAGTCTCCCCCTAAAACTTCGGGGTCTCTAATAGTCCCAGCCTGAACATCAAGCAGATAATCACTGCGGCCAGGTCGAGATTCAGGTGTGAAGTCACTAGGAGCAACTTCAATAATGCCAGAAGATTCCCATTCACCCGGCTCTGTGGGGTCATTGAACTGTGAACCTGCCGCATTCTCATCAATCTCTAGGATTGGTGTAATCTTGTCGGAGGCAATGTCGTAGGAATAAACTCGGGCATCTCGGCTTTCGGCGGTCATGACATCGCCACCAAAGGCTGTTTCATCTTCTTGGATGACCACTTTGCCATTGGAATCGACATCGATATTGTCATAGCTGACGCCGTTGCCAGGGCCACCTTCTTGTACTAATTCAAAGTTCTTGACCTCTCCAGTCGGATCATCAGGGTTCAGGCTGAAGCGATAGAGCTTTCCATAGGGATTGGCAGCCTCTTCAGGGGTAGCTGCGTCATCCTCATCATTTTCTACATCGCCACCGGGCTTTTCCTCCGTTCCTGTCGTCGCAAAGTAGAACGTTCCAGGGTTGTTGGGGTCCTCAGCAATATCTTCTGGGCGCTGGAAGTTAGTGGAGCGCTCATTAGCATTGACCCAGGTGCTAAGAACTGTGCCATCTGGATTGAGTGCAATGTCGTCGGGTACTTTTGTCCAGGTTGCTGTTTGGCTCTGTCCCTCAGGAACCGTTTCGTCGGCTGCTCCCTCGACTTTCAGAACATATAGATCGCCATTCTCAAAGCCGTTGGGATCGTCTGCTGTCTGCTCACCGACAAACATGTAAATTTCGCCATCTGCGAAGTCTTCAGGGCTGATCAACACAGTTTTATTAGAGTTGTCAGCCCGGTATTCCTCGGCTGCAAGCACTTGCTCTTTGGAGTAGCGGCCCAAGCCATCAAGGGCTAAGGCTGTGCCATCAGGTGTGACTGCAAAGCCACGGCCATCCGGTCCAGTTTCCTCTGGCGCAAACCAGATGGGGCCATCCTCAAAACCAGACTCTGCCAAATAGCCTGAGCAAAAGCGATTGAAACTAAAAGTCTCTTTTGTCTCTGAGTTGACGTAAGCACCACTCGTAGTATCTAGCTCATAGGTTCCGGTACTATCTACCATCTTCTCAATCAGGTTCTTACCGCCGATTGCATTCCAATCCTTATCAAACTGGAATACAGAGACTCGCGCTCCCTGGATTTGTCCGTCAATGGTCGAAGAGATGTCGGTTACGACAGGCTGTTCAATAACATCTGACTCTGGAACTGCGCCTGAATTTTGAGGAGCACCCCCTCCGGTTGCAGGAGCTTCAACTTCTTCCGTTGAGGCATACTCATGGTTAGCAAAGACGTAATAGGAATCTTGAGTTTCAAAGACCCCTAGTCCATCTGGAATACCAGCAAAGGCAAAGGTCTTGTCCTTACTAGGGGTAAATTCTTCAAACTCTCCTTCGAGCAAAGGAACTTCGTCACCTACCGTCAGTAAAGGGGTAACGTTATATTCACCGTTACCAGGAATGTTCTTGACGTAGGCATTAGCAGTGGTTTGGCCATTGATGACGTTTTCAGCCATGAGAATGTGGGGCTCCTGTTTAAGCAGTTTTTGTTCGCCATAAACCAAGCTCCCATGACAATATTAAGAAATTCTTACAATTAAGTTAAGAAGAGACTGCACTCAGGTTAAAAAATCAACTTGAACAAATATTAAGAACATAAATTCTTCAAGCCAACTTAAGTAAGCGCTGATTTACCTCCAAAGATGTATAGCCCTATGCATACACGTTAGGACAGTTTTTGAAAGCGGCATCGACACAATCTCGGAAGCTATCAAATT
>CADCTM010000104.1 GCA_902805485.1 uncultured Coleofasciculus sp.
GCTTCCGTTGCATTCCGAGTAAAAACAATCTCTTGTCGTGATGCCGCATTCACGAAAGCCGCAACCTTATCACGCGCTCCCTCAAATCCATCGGTAGCTCTTACACTTAAAGTATGAGCGCCCCGATGAACGTTAGCATTATCCCGTTCGTAGTAATGGCGTAAACTATCTAATACTGTCAGTGGCTTTTGGGAAGTCGCGGCATTATCGAGATATACTAACGCTTTACCGTGGACTTCTTGGTGTAAAATTGGGAAGTCAGCGCGGGTTAATTCGGCAAGAGTTCTTTCTTGAGTGAAAGTCATTGTTTTTCTGCTAAGTGAGGAGTAGCGGTGATTTTTCTGACTGACTGGGATAGTTGTTTGCGGAGGGAAGCGATCGCTATTTGGTTAATAATTTCAGCGGCAAAGGCATCAATTAAAAGATTACGAGCATCGGCTTCATTCAGTCCACGACTTTGCAGATAAAAGATTTCATCCGCTTCTAATTGTCCCACTGTTGCTCCGTGAGAACATTTAACATTATCTGCTGTAATTTCTAGTTGAGGTTTTGTATCCACTCTCGCTTTAGGAGACAGCAATAAGTTACGATTAAGCTGATTGGCATTGGTTAATTGTGCCGCTTGAGGAACAAAAACTTTACCATTAAATACTGCAGAAGCTTTGTCGGAAACGATACATTTATGCAGTTGATTACTCGTGCCGTAAGGCTTTGTATATGCCATTACACTATGAGTATCTGCCAATTGTTCCTCAGCAATTACTGTTAAACCATTTAGCGTTGTTTCGGTTTGCTCACCCGTTTGCAATACTTCTAAATTGTGGCGCGATAATTTTGCCCCCACACTAATAGCATTACAGGTATAGCGACTATCACGGGCTTGTGAAATTGCAGTTTTTCCAATATGAAAAGCCGCCGTACCTTCTCGCTGAATTCTGGTGTGATTCACTTCAGCATTTTGCTCTAAAAAGATTTCCGTTACCGCATTAGAAAAATAAACCGCTTTTTCTTCACTGGGTAGGTTTATATATTCTTCTGTTAGCGATACGGAACTACCGGATTCTGCTACTACCAAAAATCGCGGTTGGGTAATAATTTTATCTTCACCCACAACGGTAAGAAATAAGAGATGAATCGGCGTTTCGACAACCGTATTCTTCGCTACCCATACCACGGCTGCATCCGTTAAACCTGCGGTATTGAGAGCCGTAAATACCTCAGCTACACCCTCTTTAGTTGCCAGATATTGACCAACTTTAGAGCGATGGGTTACGGGTAATTGAGCTAAATTACTGACGATTAAGCCTTCGGGTAATTCAGCGACTGATGACAGTTTTGGTGCATAAGCACCGTTGACAAATACTAAGCGAATTGGTGCTTCTGGCAGAATAAATTCAGTAATTTTTGAGGCAAAGTTAACGTTAATTTCAGGCTTTTGAAACTGAACCTGTAATAACGGCGATAAGTCAGTAAAGCGCCATTCCTCATCCCGCTTTGTGGGAATAGTAAGTTCTTTGACCCAAACAGAAGCGCGATCGCGTAATTCCTGCAATAATGCTGCTATCTGTGGCTCAATAACCTGTAAATCCAGCGCTTGACACTGATTTAATAACCCCACCAGATAAGCATCACGACGTGCCGATGCCGTAGTTAAACCCAACTCTTCGGGATTAGGAATTGTGCTGGAAGAAATTTGAATACTCATTTTGCTCCCACCTCAGTTATTTCTTGTTCCAGCACCCAATCATAACCACGTTCTTCCAATTCTAAAGCCAGTTCCTTACTACCACTGGTAAGGATACGACCATCTGCCATGACATGAACAAAATCTGGCTCAATGTAATTAAGAAGACGCTGATAATGGGTAATCAGAATTGTGGCATTTTCTGGATTAGTTAATTGATTAACGCCATCGGCAACAATTTTCAGGGCGTCGATATCCAAGCCTGAATCTGTTTCATCCAAAATCCCCAGTTTTGGCTCTAATAATGCCATTTGCAGAATTTCGTTGCGCTTTTTCTCGCCCCCAGAAAAACCCTCATTTAAACTGCGTTCCAGGAAGCTAGGATTCATCTTGACAATTTGCAGCTTTTCCTGAATCAAGTCTTCAAAATCAAAAGTATCAATTTCCTCTAATCCCTGGCTTTTCTGACGGGCATTGTATGCCACTCGTAAGAAATCTAAATTACTGACGCCTGGTATTTCTAAGGGGTATTGGAATGCCAGGAAAACACCGGAAATCGCTCTTTCTTCTGGTTCCATTTCCAGGAGATTTTGCCCCCTGAAAATTACTTCGCCTCCGGTAACTTCGTATGCCGGATGTCCCGCTAATACTTTGGAGAAGGTACTTTTTCCGGAACCATTCGGTCCCATGATTGCGTGAATTTCTCCGGCTTTGACTTCTAAATTCAAGCCTTTGAGAATATGGTTTCCATCAACATCTGCCGTTAAGTTACGGACAGATAATATTACTTCGCTATTTTCTTGAATCATTTCGACTTAACTGTACCTTCGCACCATTTTTTGTTTTTTTTTTAACCGCAGATAACTGTAGATACCTCTGGATTTATCTGCGGTTTGTTATCCAACTGTGCCTTCAAGTTTGAGGCTTAATAATTTGTCAGCTTCAGCGGCGAATTCCATGGGGAGTTCGTTGAAGACATCTTTACAGAAACCGCTTACCATCATCGAGATAGCGTCTTCTTGGGAAATGCCGCGTTGGGAGAAGTAGAATAGTTGATCTTCTCCAATTTTTGAAGTGGAGGCTTCGTGTTCTACTTTTGCAGTATTATTCTGCACTTGGATGTAGGGGAAGGTGTTGGCTTGAGCATTATCACCAATCAGCATTGAATCACACTGGGAGTAATTTCTTGCACCTTCGGCTTTCGGTCCAATTTTTACTAAGCCGCGATAGCTATTTTGGGAACCACCAGCGGAAATTCCTTTGGAAATAATCGTGCTACGGGTGTTTTTGCCGATGTGTATCATTTTGGTTCCAGTATCGGCTTGTTGCTTATTATTTGTTAAGGCAACAGAGTAGAATTCTCCGACCGAATTATCACCAACTAGTACGCAACTAGGGTACTTCCAAGTAATAGCAGAACCTGTTTCTACTTGTGTCCAAGAAATCTTAGAATTGACGCCTTGGCACAAACCGCGCTTTGTAACAAAGTTGTAGATTCCACCTTTTCCCTCGGCGTCGCCAGCGTACCAGTTTTGCACGGTGGAGTATTTGATGTCGGCGTTATCAAGGGCGACAAGTTCCACAACGGCGGCGTGTAGCTGGTTGGTATCATACATCGGCGCAGTGCAGCCTTCCAGGTAGCTGACGGAGCTGCCTTCTTCGGCAATAATTAGGGTTCGCTCAAATTGTCCTGTGTCACCGTTGTTGATGCGGAAGTAGGTAGACAGTTCCATCGGGCATTTGACGCCTTTGGGAATGAAAACGAAGGAACCATCGGTAAATACTGCGGCATTCAGGGCGGCGAAGTAGTTATCGGCGACGGGGACGACACTACCGAGGTACTTGCGGATTAATTCTGGATGTTCTTGAACTGCTTCGGAGATGGAACAGAAGATAACGCCATCTTTTGCCAGCTTTTCTTTGAAGGTGGTGGCGATGGAGACGCTATCAAAAATCACATCGACGGCGACGTTGGACAATCGCTTTTGTTCGGACAGAGAAATGCCTAGTTTATCGAAGGTCTCTAGCAGTGCGGGATCTACTTCGTCAAGACTGTTGAGTTTTTCTTTACTCTTTTTTGGGGCTGAGTAGTAAATGATATTCTGGTAGTCAATCGCCGGATAGCTGACATGAGGCCAAGCGGGTTCTGTCATTTTCTGCCATTGCTTGTATGCTTTGAGCCGAAAATCCAGCATGAATTCGGGTTCGTTTTTCTTGGCAGAAATCAGACGGATTACGTCCTCATTGAGACCACGAGGAATTGTATCGGCCTCAATATCGGTGACAAAGCCGTACTTGTAGGGCTGGTTGACTAATGTCGTGACGGTGGTTGTCATTGATTCAGTGTTCTCTCGTGTTCTAGATGAATCGGTAAGGATGGCAGGCGGATGAGGGCAGTTAAGTGGCTGCAACCACCAGCGTAATGTCTTTGGACAACTAAAACAACGTTTTTGTTGCTTAACTATATTGTAAAATACATTAACAACTATATTGTTGTCAAAGTCAGATTAAAATTTCTCAATTTGCCTTTTTGTCCCTATTTCCTCTCCCCGAAGCCGATGACGACTACTCAGCAACCTTCGACCAAACAAGATATCTTGCAATATCTAATGAAACAAGCGCAAGCCACGGCACAGGAGTTAGCGGATGCTCTAGAGGTTACACCCCAAGCGATTCGGCGTCACCTTAAAGATTTGGAGACGGAGGGGCTAATTGAGTATAAATCAACACAAGTAGGAATGGGGCGTCCTCAGCACGTTTATAGTGTGAGTCGAAAGGGACGCGATCGCTTTCCCAGTCGGTATGATGAATTTGCGGTGTCTTTACTGGATACCTTAGCGGAAACGGTGGGTCGTGAGCAAGTTAGCTCAATTTTACGGAAACAGTGGCAACGTAAAGCTATAGAATATCGCGATCGCGTGGGTACGGGGGGAGTGCAAGAGCGTGTGGCGCGGTTGGTAGAAATCCGTCAAACTGAAGGCTATATGGCGGAATGGTATGCCCTAGAACCGAATAAGTTAGATCACGATGCCGGTCGTCAGTTTATTTTGGTAGAACATAATTGTGCGATTTCCAATGTTG
>CADCTM010000105.1 GCA_902805485.1 uncultured Coleofasciculus sp.
TCTCGCCGCAATTTACTACAGTTAGGCGGTGCAGGAGCGTTAACAATGGGACTGGGTGTGCAATTGATCACTCCGAACCGAACTCTTGCATCAGAGCTTCCCGATATCAGTGCCGATCAAGCATTGCGAGAATTAATAGAAGGAAATCGACGCTATGTTTCCTTTAAGCGTAGTTATCCTGACCAAGATGAAATTCGCTTAAAAACCGTTGCTCAAGGACAACATCCTTTTGCTGTTATCTTGGGGTGTGCCGACTCACGAGTGCCGCCGGAACTTTTGTTTGATCAAGGACTGGGAGACTTGTTTGTAATTCGAGTCGCGGGTAATATTTTGGATGATGGAGCGTTGGCAAGTATTGAATTTGCAACAGCCGAAATAGGCGTTCCCCTGGTAATGGTACTCGGTCATCAACGCTGTGGTGCAGTAAAAGCGACATTGGACGGTGGTGAAGTACCTGGTCATATTAGTCGCTTAATTGAAGCGATAAAACCAGCGTTAGCACAAATCCAAGACCAAAAAGGAGAGCGCTTAGATAACGCTGTCAGAGCAAACGTAAAAATGGTTGTTGGACAAATAACTTCCTCCCAACCCGTCTTAGCGGACTTAGTGCAAAAGGGCAAACTTAAGGTTGTGGGCAGTCACTACGCCCTAGATAATGGAGCAGTAGAGATAATTGCCTGATCAAATCGCTCTGCGTTTTGCCGCGCTAGACTAACGCGATCGCCTTTCAATAGATTACGCTTACCAAACCGCCTCAAACCCCGCTTTTAATCCTTGCCTTGCGGACGCAAGTTTTTGTAGCCACGATTACGCTAACAGTCGTCGGTATTCTAAGTCTAAATAAGTATATTACCCAACCAAACCAAGATCAGAAACCTCAGATGTCACAATCAAGTCTATGTAAGGAGGATAAAAGCTGATAGCCTAATCCAAGCACAGACTAATCTGGACTCATCGCTTGAAAACGCGCTCTAACTACTGGCAACTGCTGCCTAGTATACGCCCCCAGTCGAAAACCATTACCCAGGCGTTTATTTGTACCCTTGGGGTGACAGTATTTTGGCCGATACAAGCCAAACTCGCCGGTCAAATTGCCAATATAATCGGACAAGGTAACATAACCGCGCTTGCCGAGTTAGCGGCAGTCCTGGCACTGGTTTTTCTTGTCCAAAAACTCCTGATGTATGGTCAAGATGCCCTAATGGCAAAAGCTGCCCTTTATGTCGCACTAGACTTACGCAAGCAGGTTTATACCCACCTCCAGCGCCTCAACCTTAGCTACTTTGAAACCGCACAAACCGGCGACTTAACCTACCGCCTCACCGAAGACATCGATCGCATTGGGGAAGTCGTTAATAAAATCTTCCATGATTTTGTTCCCTGTGTATTGCAGCTCATCGTCGTGCTGGGCTATATGATTTATCTCAACTGGCAGCTAACACTCGCAACATTTTTAGTTGCCCCGTTGATGGGTGTGTTGATTGGTTGGTTTGGCGAACAAATGCTCAAATTTTCCCGCCGTAGCCAAAACCGCATCTCAAATTTATCAGCCTTACTGACCGAAGTATTCAGCGGTATTCGCCTAGTGCAAGCATTTGCCGCCGAAGAGTATGAAATTGCCCGCTTTGCCCAAGAAGCTGAACAAAACCGTCAAGCTAAGTATGCCGCAGAACGACTCAAAGCAATTCAAAATCCCGTCGTCGGATTTATGTATGTGATGAGCGTATTGTTACTGCTTTTCCTGGGCGGTTGGCAAATTTCCATCGGCAATTTGACTGGGGCAAAATTTGTCAGTTATATCGCCAGTGTCGCCTTACTAATTGACCCAATTACTCATATCACTAGCAATTACAACGAGTTTAAACAAGGACAGGCATCAGTTGACCGCATTTTTGAATTGATGGCAATTCAGCCGACGGTAGTGGAAAAAGCCGAGGCAACGCTTCTGCCAGCGGTTACAGGTAAGGTGGAATATCGGCAGGTGTCATTTGCTTATCCGGCGTCCCCCGCCCAACCTTCCCGAAGCCTGGGGGAAGAAGGAGAGATGTACTCTGCCCTGAATAATAACGGGCAAGGGGGAGTGCCAGTTTTACAAAACCTGAACTTCCTAGTTCACCCAGGTGAAATGATTGCTTTGGTTGGCCCATCGGGTGCGGGAAAAACAACGTTAGTGAATCTTCTTCCCCGCTTTTACGATCCTCAAACCGGGCAGATTTTAATTGATGGTATCAATGTTCAAGATGTGACGCTGCGGAGTCTGCGGCGGCAAATTGGGATTGTACCCCAGGAGAATACTTTATTTTCTGGCACGATCGCTCAAAATATCGCCTTTGGTCAAGCCGAGATTGACTTTCAAGCAGTGGAAAGGGCGGCTCAGATTGCCAATGCCCATCAGTTTATTACGCAGTTCTCCCAGGGCTATCATACCTGGGTGGGAGAGCGGGGCGTTAACTTATCCGGGGGGCAACGGCAACGAATTGCGATTGCGCGTGCTGTCCTCCTCAACCCCAGTATCTTGATCCTCGATGAAGCGACTTCGGCACTAGATTCAGAATCGGAAGCCTTAGTACAAGAAGCCTTGGAGCGGATTATGAAAGAGCGTACCGTTTTTATTATTGCTCACCGACTGGCAACGGTGCGCCGCGCTGACCGCATTCTCGTGCTAGAACAGGGGCAGATTGTTGAACTAGGAACCCATGCCCAATTATTAGACAAAGGTGGTCGTTATGCCCGATTCTATGCTCAACAATTTAGTTAGGGTCGAGGATGAGTCAAAAACCGATCACAATTTCTCTAGATAGCTTAAAAGGTCTGCCATTTCCTGGGGACTGGGTTGGAACTTTGGCATCGGGGGGGTTTGTCCGCTAGTGACTTGGCGAATTAAGCTGATGCTTGACTTTCGCCCAGAGACGTGCTGTAAGCTGGGTCCGACTCGACCATCTGCTTGCAACCCATGACAACCGGCGCAGTTAATTTGAAAAATCGCATGACCCCGCACTGAATCGCCTTGCACAGACAAGACTTTGTGGATGTAAGGGTCTGAAACCTGGATACGGTAAAAACCAAGGAGGCAAGCACTGATTGCGAGTATGATCGCGATCGCAATTATGCTAATCCTCCGAGTCGGGATTTCAGGTTTGGCAAGCTGGTTCTCCAAACTATCTCCTATCAAGTTATAAATTTACTTAAGCGTTTTTAATCAAAGTGAGACGAAAAAACCGATTTAGTTATCTAAAAAGTTAGAACTTAACGGTAAGGTGTAAAAGTGTTTCGATTAATAAACATAGCTTAAATTTTATAGAATACACAAAGCAAGTCGGCGTTGGTGGTTATTGTGTCATTGTGACTAAGGCGAGGTTGAGCGATTCCTCCCAAGCTGCCTGTGCTGTTTCGGTGTCAGAGCAGGTACGATGAGAACTAAGCAAAAAAACTTATCATTAGGAGAACTAACGTGGTTGAACCGTTGCTTGTCGGAATTGTCATGGGATTAATCCCAATTACCCTTGCTGGACTATTTTTCGCTGCCTATATGCAGTACAAGCGTGGCGATCAGTTGGGAATTAATAAGTAGAGAGTGCTGAGTGCCAAGCAAAAATCTCGGTACTCACTACGACTCAAGAGGGCGATAAAAAGTCAAGGCGGTATTGCCATAGACTTTCTGACGACAGATTTCGAGGGTGGGAACGAGTGGGGGAGTCAGTTTGTTCGGGCTGTGTTCTACTGCAAGTTCCCCATCCTCAGCGAGTAACTGGTAATATGCGATCGCCTCTAGCACCGGCTGATACAATTTACTGGCATAAGGCGGGTCGAAATAAATGCGATCGAACTGCTGACCTTCAAAGGTTTTTAATTTCCCCACGACATCCCCTTGGATCACCTGCCATTCCTGTTCTGGTTGCGCCACCTGCTGCCAATTCTCCTGAATAATCGCGCAAGCTTTGCCCCATTTTTCAATTCCGACAACTCTTACCGCGCCCCGACACAGCGCTTCTGCACCCATTGAACCGGTACCTGCACATAAATCCAACCATCGGCAATCGCTGATCCTGCCTTGCCAAATATTAAATACAGCTTCCCGTACCCGCGCCAAGGTTGGGCGAGTTTCTTGTCCGGGTAGGGTTTTTAGCTGACGATTGCCGTAAATTCTCATTTATACCAAAACTTTCGTCTTAACTTGGGCGACAAAGTTGGACAAAATTTGCAACCCTGTTGTAGAAGATTTTTCCGGATGAAATTGGACTGCCATCAGGTTATCGCGAGCAATTGCTGCTGTCACCGTTTGAGAACCATGCGTTACCGTTGCGGCTCGGATATTATGGTCAACTGGGTCAACATAGTAGGAATGAACGAAATAGACTAAGGACTTGTCCGCTAACTGCTGCCAAAGCGAACAATCAGGTTGACTCAACTCCAATTCGTTCCATCCCATGTGAGGGATGGTAATTCCCGGTTCTGGACGAAAGCGGCGTACTGTCCCGGCTATAATCCCTAATCCGGGTTCCGTACCTTCTTCGCTGCCTTCAAATAAGATTTGTAGACCTAAGCAAATGCCTAAGAAGGGTTTGCCGCTGCTGATTGCTTGTTTGATCGGTTCTTCCAGATTACGCGATCGCAAATGTTGCACTGCCGGATCAAATGAACCGACTCCTGGTAAAACAACGGCATCTGCACGCTCAATGTCTGCGGGTGAATCCGTGACTTTTGTTGTTGCACCGGCTTTTTCTAAACCCTTGCAGGCAGAGTGCAGATTCCCCATGTC
>CADCTM010000106.1 GCA_902805485.1 uncultured Coleofasciculus sp.
CTCTTCAGCACACTGTCTGGTACTACTTGAGGATACCGGATATCGCATCGCTTTCCTTGTATAAATTGTGATGCGCCACTTGCTTTTGCGTTCTGTTCTGTTTTGAAGTGTGAGATTATTAAGTTGTTTATCATCTGTAACCGTCTGCACACTCTTGGCAGTGACCCTAGCCCTCATAATCTCAAATTACCAACCCTACTAAATCCGCGAGGCTCTAATCGTTTGAAAAAGTGTGTGGAGAGATAACGTGGCAAAGCCCAACCGCATCTTTTTGCGGCGTCTGATATTCATTACCTTGATTGTGGCAGCTTGCAGTTTCATCATCGGTGTAAGCTGGCCTGTTAAACAATCGAATCAGCAGACGATCCAAGTAACACAGCCCTTGCCACAGACATCCCCCCTAACACCCATCCACCAAAAAATTACTTTAATTCCAGCACAAACAACAGAAAAGCCCAGCATTACCAGCCAAGAAGAGACTAAAAGCGTATTTGTAGCGAAGCCATTTGCAACAACACAGCCGACGAAAGTAAAATCAGACACTCCAGCACCGGTACCAGATACAAAGAAGGCGCTAGGAGAGGGAGTCAGCTCAATAATTGGTATTGGAAAGCAACAACTCGCAGAAAGCCTGCCAGTCCCTACAGAGTTTCGGGCAAAAATCATCAAGAAGGTAAAACCCTTGGGACCCGATAAAGCGATCGCGCTAACTTTTGATGATGGCCCTTGGCGACGTACCACATCACAGGTGCTAGAAATCCTGAAGAAAGAAGACATCAAGGCAACCTTCTTTTGGGTGGGACAGTACCTGTCAGAGCATCCAGAGATAGCAAAGCAGGTAATTGCCGAGGGACACGCGATCGGCAACCATACTTGGCATCACTGGTATCGGCAGATGAGTCAGCCAGATGCTGCCCACGAAATTGAAGATACGGCAGAACTGATCTACAAAACAACGGGAATCAAAACGCTAGCTTTCCGTCCGCCTGGGGGTTTACTGAACAATGGGGTAGTTAAGTACGCTAAAGAGCAAAATTATGTCACAGTTATGTGGTCGATTGATTCGATGGACTATCACCCATATAGTGCAGAGCAGTTAGTTAAAAATGTAATACGTAAGGCAGAACCCGGAGGGATTGTGCTGATGCACGATGGTGGTGGCAATCGAGCGACAACGGTAGAAGCTTTGCCGCAAATCATTACCCAACTTAAGGAGCTTGGCTACAGCTTTGTAACCGTTCCTCAGTTGCTAGAAATGAACGATAAACAAAAGGTTGAGACTATAACCAAGCCCAACGCTAGTGATTCGTTCTTTTTGCCGAATAATCAATTCCATTGAAGAAACGTGGATGCACTTTTTCTTAAGTTGGATGATTAAAATCAGCGATCGCTAAGAAACTACCTCTTGCACCGACCAAGACTTGCCACTTTCAGGCGAAACAGCAGGAGCAGTGCTTTCTGTTGTGCGTGTCACCGACAAAGCAGCTTGAACAGAAGCCATCTGAGCCATAATTTCTTCCATCTGAGAGTTAAGTTCTTCTACCTCTTTAGCTGCCAGTTGGGTCGTACTCATGGCTGGGTTGAAGGGCTTGGCTTGAGCATAACCCAAGAAACTTTGGGCATTAGCAAATGGCGCTGCTTCTGTGTGTACCACTGGTGTGATCACTGGCGCTTCTACGGGCTGGCTAACGCTTTGAGCCACACTAGGTCTGTTTGAGTCGGTGTCTTGTGGTACTTCTTCATCCAAAAACGCCTTCAGTCCTGAAGCTGCCAACTGAGACTCAGAGAGTTTAAGCGCCTCTAGCTGTGCTTCCTTTTCCTGGATACTTTGGGCTAAATTTGATAACTGAGCTTCAACTTCCGAAGATTTGCGGGTAGAACGCTGCCAACCCGTCAAGGCAACACTGGCAACGCCTGCGCCCAGACTGATGAGACTTACCAAGCCTAGGTAAGGAGTAGAGACATTCTGTAGTTGACCTTGAAATACTGTTTCTTCCTGTAGTTGGATCTTGACAGGCTTACTGCCGAAAAGAGCGAGTGGTAATGTCAGCGTCGCAAACACTGCGGCCGAAAGTACTACTGGATTCAGGACAAATTTCTGGAGTGTAGAGTTGGACATGATTGATAATTCCCTCTAAAAGATTCCTGTAGTAGTTTTCAAACTCGAAGTTTTAGAAGAATGGCACAACAGGTGCTTATTGCCCAAGTTTATTTATTAATTAGCCAGAGAAACACTTGTTGTACAAATCAACTGATCTTATGCTCTTATTCAATTTAGTTGAGAAAACCCCAAATTTCTATAAAGTCCTAATGAAGAGAGGCGAAAGTCGATAAATTTTTTGTAAAGTTTTACGAAACTGAAAAAAACCTATCTTAGGAAACGTTGGAGAGTGAGATAAACCTGCATTTGGCAACTTTGAATACAGACAATTCTTCAAAAAATTGCTCTTAATTCTAAGAAATTAATTTCTCAATAAAGAATTAAAGGTAATCCCCTTCCTACTGTTTAGACACCCGTTAAGATCGATTAGCTAAAACTGCACATTATTGGGATACTCTTCACCAGCCCCATGTCCCAGGTCCACCCTTAAATGGTCCGACAATATCGCTAGTAATCCAACCGCCGTAAAAATTTCCTGGCTGTGGCTGTACCTGTTCGCCATCAACATAACAGGCATCCATGAGATGAGGATAAAAGGCTAAATAATCTTTGATAGTCGCAAAGTTAGGTGTAGGGTTGGGATAAGACCAAGCCGCATTAGTCGCCTGCTTGTCACCAACGACAACAGCATAATAAATGGCTCTACCCTTCCATTCGCAATACGAGCCTTGAGTTGTTTTTACCAAATACTCCAGCTTGAGATCTTCAGGAGGAAGGTAGTAGACCGGTGGATGGCTAGTTTCCAAGACACGCTTGGCACGCCTCGTATCTGCAATCGCAATGCCATTAAAGATAATTTGGAGGTGCTTGGGCGAGTCTTCTAGGCGGGGTGGACGTGGATAATCCCACACAGATTCTTGATCTGGACCTGGTTGAATGCGTTGATTGTTCACGCTTATCCGTTCTCCTGCTGGTATAACACTGGTTATTTTAAAGGTGTGGCGATCACTTCGCGCAAGCCCAGAGGGCTTATTGCCTTGATCATGTATTCCTTTGCGATCACTTCCGGTTCTATCGCCAAAGAAAACAGTCTGGGGAGAGTTAGTAGCTGCATTGACCTTGATCGGATGGAGAGAGAAAGAAAGGATTGCCCGCCTCTTTTCCCCACCCTAACACCTACCCCTAGGCGATCGCAAAAATCTTACTGAGCGAAGAGAGTGACATCTGACCTTAAGTACAGGCATCTCTCTAGCTGTAGAGTAAATAATAAAACTAGATCACTCAAAATTTGTTAGATATTGGACTTTTACCTACGCCGTTTTAAGGAAGGAAAGAACGCGCTCCCACACGATGCATTGGGGCTTATTGATTTCTTAACGATAGCGACTGAACTACCCAAAAGTGTTTTAAAGTCGCATATCTCATAACAAGATTATTTTCATGATTTTCGCTTATAAGCTTGGCGGTTAATGGACAATAAATCTATCGCAATTACTGCTAGTTTATTTTTACTTGCCGTTTTGGTAATTGCCTTTGCCGGCACCAAGATCGCTAAAGTGGCAGAACGTTTAGCCGACGCAACCGGACTAGGTGAAGCCTTCGTTGGGGCATTATTTTTAGGCGGTAGTACTTCTTTAGCAGGCATTGTCACCTCGATAACAGCGGCGGTTAATGATCATCCGGAACTCGCTCTTAGTAATGCCTTGGGGGGAATTGCTGCCCATACTGTGTTTCTCGGAATTGCCGATATTACTTACCGTAAAGCCAATTTGGAACACGCCGCCGCCTCTGTTGCCACCTTGATGCAGGCAACACTTTTGGTAACACTTTTAGCAATTCCTTTACTCGCAATGGCGGGTCCAGAAATTACTATATTAGGAATTCATCCGGCTTCTTTAGTTCTCCCTATTGCCTATTTCCTGGGATTGCGTTTAGTGTCTGAAGCGCAAACAAAACCGATGTGGAGTCCCCAGCTTACTGACGAAACACGGGTTGAAGAACCTGTAACCGTTGCCCAAGAAAGCCCAAAATTAGTTCGTTTGTGGTTACAGTTTTTCCTGTTAGCAGTAATTGTTGCAATCGCGGGTTATGGTGTTGGGAAAGCTGGCGTTTCTCTTAGTGTTCAAACAGGTCTTTCTGAATCCTTAATTGGTGGTTTATTTACAGCGATCTCGACTTCTTTACCGGAACTAGTGACAACAGTCGCTGCTGTACGTCAAGGCGCACTCACTTTGGCAGTCGGAGGTGCAATTGGGGGGAGTAGTTTTGATGTGTTGCTATTAGCTTTTTCTGACTTCGCGTATCGCGGCGGTTCAATTTATCATGCTTTGGAAACTCCACAAATTTTTGTTGTCGCCCTAACTATCTTGATGACGGGAATTTTATTATTAGGATTATTGCGGCGAGAGAAGCATGGAATTGCTAATATTGGCTTTGAAAGTGTTTTGGTGTTGATTTTGTATTTCGGTGGGTTCTCGGTCTTATTTTTTGGCAACTAAGTTGCTTGTTATGTAGAAAAGTGCCAGAGGCATTACAAAGTTTTTGCAATTGAAAAAAAATAGGAAAAGAGCGTAGCGCCGAGCGCCTTTTTCTGAAAGCAAGCGAGTGCAAAGAGTATTTCTCAACTTTATTCACGCTAAATTTACACCT
>CADCTM010000107.1 GCA_902805485.1 uncultured Coleofasciculus sp.
TATAGAGGCGTAGGTAGCACGGCTGTGCTACTCTACAATGTTGCTTTTCTCCTAATATCCTTCTTACTTACTCTTAACCGCTAAAGCCTCTGGTTGCTCATTTTGCAATAATCCCGTCAACAATGAAGCCGGACGTTGCCCATAAGGCCAAGCAAAAGCATGACGAAATGCCGCATCTTGACAAGCTTTCAACTGCTTAAAGTCAATCACATTATAAGTCAGTAAGTTTTCATATTCAAACGGCAAGCGAACATTATGTAACCCAGCATTATCCGTACAAATTGCAATATCCACACCCGCATCAAAACAGCGATCAAATACTACTTTCAGTTGCCGAATATTTTCTAAAGTGCCTGTCTTTAAATAAGTTGTAGGACAAACTTCTAAACACTGATTTAGTTGCGCTACCTCAGTTAATAACTCCGGATACTTTAAAGGAATCTGGATACCGTGACCAATTCGCATCAAGTAAGGTAAGAGTTCTGGATAACAGCCACTTGTTGTTTCATACAGGTGTCCCGTCGTTTTTACACCAAGCGATCGCGCATACTTATACAGCCCAATAAATTCATCCAAGCGCTCAGAAATACAAGCATCTCCGCCCGCCAAATCTATCGCACAAACATACTGCTGACGCGATGCTGCCAAATCGACAATTGCCCGATTCACTTCATAAGGCAAGCGGGTATGCATACATAAAATTTGACTCGTGATAATCGGATACTCATTAACCCGACTCGCTTCCCCAACAATCTCAACAATTTGTGCCATCAAGTCAATTCGTTCCGTCTGACTGAGATGTTCAGGCGTTCGTAAATACGGGGTATAACGTAACTCTAAATATGCCAAATTCTCAAAGATATAAGCGCCGCGAATTAATCGATAAATGAAATAAGGTAAAGTTTCAGCAGTTTGGACACCTTCTACCAAAGTATGCAATTCTAAATACTCATCAAGGGTATTTCGAGGTCTGGTATAAAAGTCTTCAAACTCTGAATATTCAGGAAACCGTTGCGCTAAATCAGGATTTTGGCGCTGGAAATAGCGCCAGAGAATTCTCGGCACAACCGAACCACCCAAATGGCGGTGTAAATCAGCGTATAAAGTCACACAAACCTCTCTATATTTGCTTTGGAATTAATAACAATTGCGTCAATGTAGTTCAGCCGTGAACCGACAACACGAAAGCCTATAGACTCATAGGTAGCTTGAGCGATCGCATTTCCCGCAGAAAGCCAAACCAAATCGCCGCCTCCCTCAAAATGGTCTTTAATCAAAAAGCTACATAACGTCTTTGCCACACCTTGGCGGCGCAGTGTTGGTAAAGTGGCAACACCGGCAAGTTCGCAAACTCCCATCATTGGCATAGTGACGCCGACTCCAGCCGGAATGCCATTAAGATAAGCTAAAGCACAACGGCTCTGTCCCGCTTGGATTTGTTCGCTCAACTCAGCAATTTCCTTAAGGGTTGGCGGTTCATCTGCTGCCAAATCTTCGTAAAAGCATTGATTACGCACCGAGAGATAGCTGGACGTGTTCGTCTCCTCTGAGGCGTCTAGAAGCCGTACCTGCACCCCCAAAGCGTGATTAGGTTGAAAATCGGCAGGGGTACAAAGCAGCATCGGATGCCGAGCTTCTAAGTTCAGTCCCGCTTGCTCCAAGATCTCTGGGAGTGTGGGATAAAGAGATTGGATAAACTCAAACCGTAAAGTGCGATCGCGTTCCCGAAAAACCTCCCGCAACTCCACAATCACCTCCTCTTCCTCCGATGATCTCCCCAAATGTTCCACAGGCACAGCATAATTAAGCCAAGTCAGCTCGCTCTCCCGGTCAATTAACGCTTGAAATGAGCCGACAGCAATCACATCACGGTTTTTTGCCGCTACCTTAACGTTAATCTCCTCAATACGTCGTAAAAGCTGGTTTAGCGATTCCTCCACCCACACCCCCTCTTTTAATCAGGATTTACAGCTCCGACTGAAAGTTGACACCTGTAACACCTCATGCTAATAATTGTAGGTTGTGAAAATATAGCATTTTAAAAAAACCTTGGCTAACGTCGTAGTAATCGGTGCCCAGTGGGGCGATGAAGGAAAAGGTAAAATCACTGATTTGCTCAGTCGGTCGGCAGATGTCGTAGTACGTTACCAAGGGGGTGTCAATGCCGGACACACCGTTGTCGTTCAGGGACAAACCTTTAAGCTGCACTTGATTCCTTCCGGAATTTTATATCCAGATACCAAATGCATTATTGGTTGTGGTACGGTCATTGACCCGCAGGTTCTGATCCAAGAACTCGATCAGCTTGAAGAGTTGAAAGTTTCGACAGCAAATCTGTTAATTTCAGAAACCGCTCATGTTACGATGCCCTACCATCGCCTCATTGACAAGGCATCGGAAGAGCGCCGAGGCACCCACAAAATCGGCACAACAGGACGCGGCATTGGTCCGACGTATGCCGATAAATCAGAGCGGACAGGAATTCGGGTGTTGGATCTGATGAACCCAACCGCCTTAAGAAAACAACTAACCTGGACGATTAACTATAAAAACGTCATTCTTGAAAAGCTCTACGATTTGCCGCCACTAGACCCAGAGACGGTAATTGAGCAGTATTTGATTTATGCAGAACGATTGCGTCCTCATGTCGTTGATAGCTCCCTAAAAATTTACGAGGCAATTCAGCAACGACGGAATATTTTATTTGAAGGCGCTCAAGGCACACTGCTAGATTTAGATCACGGGACTTATCCTTACGTTACCTCCTCAAATCCCGTAGCTGGCGGGGCTTGTGTGGGTGCAGGTGTAGGACCGACGATGATTGACCGCGTGATTGGTGTCGCCAAAGCTTATACAACCCGTGTGGGTGAAGGACCATTTCCGACCGAACTCGACGGTACACTAGGAGAGTTGTTATGCGATCGCGGTGCGGAATTCGGCACGACCACGGGACGCCGCCGCCGTTGCGGTTGGTTTGATGCCGTAATCGGTCGCTACGCCGTCCGGATTAATGGCATCGACTGTCTGGCAATCACCAAACTCGATGTCCTCGATACCCTCGAAGAAATCCAAGTCTGTGTAGCATATGAAATCGGTGATCAACGCTGTCAGGATTTTCCTAGCAGTTCTCGCCTGTTTTCCAAATGCCGACCGATTTACAAAACCCTACCCGGTTGGCAACAATCCACCGAACACTGTCGGACTTTAGAAGACTTACCCAAACAGGCGTTAGATTATCTCAAATTCCTGGCAGAGTTAATGGAAGTACCGATTGCTCTTGTTTCCCTAGGAGCAAGTCGCGACCAAACCATCATTGTGGAAGACCCGATCCACGGACCAAAAAGGGCGCTGTTGTATGCCAATGGTACCCCGGTCACATCAGCAGTCTAAAGTTAGTTAGTGTCCATTGTCTGTTGTCTAAACACAAATGACAAATGACTAATGACTAATGGCCCAATAACCAATTCTTGAAAACCCTTAGAAAGCTACAGAAATGGACGTTACAGTTGAATGTCAAAAACGGCAGGAAGGCATTAATCCCAGAGCCTTACGTCGCTCCGGTTTAATTCCGGCTGTCCTCTACGGTCACAAAGGTACAGAATCAGTTTCCCTCACCCTGACCGCCAAAACCGCAGAAACATTGCTCAAAAAAGCAAAGGTTAACAACACCTTGGTTGAGGTAAAAATTCCAGATATTTCCTGGAGTGGGAAAGCTCTAGTGCGAGAAGTCCAGAAACACCCCTGGAAAAATGCGCTGTATCACCTCAGCTTCTTCTCTGTCGCTTCTCAAGATAGTCTTGAGGTAGGAGTCCCCCTACACTTCATAGGAGAAGGCGAAGGCGTCAAAGAAGGCGGTGTTCTGGAAATCATGATTACAGAACTACAGGTTCAATGTGCCCCAGGCAACATTCCTGAATCAATTGACGTTGATGTTTCCAATATGCAAGCGGGAGATAGCTTGCGTGTTGAGGAACTGATTCTGCCTGAAGGCGTTGTAGCAATGATTGAACCCGGAGAAATGGTTGCCACCATCGCCGCACCCCTTTCTGTCACCCAAGCAGAGGAAGAAGAGACAGCAGAACCAACCCCAGCAGAAGCATAAACAGAATTTACCTGAGGTTTGCCCTCATGAGATAGTTAGACCAGGGACAATTTCCCTGGCTTTTTTATGAGTTTGTCCAACGGTTTTCTAACATATAGCAAATTGCTTTTTTTGGGTGATACATCCATAGTGTAGGCTGGGTTTTGCAGATAAGAGAGTCGCGCGTGAGACACTAATCCTAAACCCGCCCAAAAAGTTTTTCTGATATCGAGAAGTTTAAAACTCCTGTAATTGACAGCGTAGATTGACCAATATTTGAACTGAGATGACACAAACAGAAGTTCCCGCTTTAATTCAAGAAATGATGAAACCGGAGTTTTATCCTCACCCGGTAAAAGAACCAATTCAATTAATGCAAACTCACGTTTCCTACGTGTTTCTTACCGGGGATTATGCTTACAAAGTTAAGAAACCCGTAAACTTTGGCTTCTTAGACTTCTCCACATTGGAAGCAAGACAACATTTCTGCTTAGAAGAAATTCAGATGAATCGGCAGAATGCACCGGAAATTTATCTAGAAGTTTTGGCAATTACTCAGACGGAAAATCAGTTTGAACTCAATGGTAAAGGTGAAACCGTAGAATACGCGGTTAAAATGCGCGAATTCCCCCAAGATGACTTATTTATCTCTTTATTTGAACAGGGAAAACTCACAGAAGTACAAATGGAAGAATTGGGCAAAATTGTCGCTCAATTCCATGCAAAAGCTCAAACGAGTGATTATATTCATAGATTTGGGGAAGTTTCCCAAGTGCGTCAAGCGATTGATGAAAATTATCAGCAAACCGAAAAATATATTGGTGGACCTCAAACAAAACAACAGTTTGAAGAAACTAAGCAATTTACCGATGCGTTCTTTGCTAATGAGCCAGAACTTTTTAAGCGCCGCATTCAAGATAACAAAATCCGGGAATGTCACGGTGATTTACACTTAAGAAATATCTGTCTGTGGAAAAATAAAATTCAGCTATTTGATCGCATTGAATTTAATGAACCTTTCCGCTTTGTTGATGTCATGTATGATATCGCTTTTGCGGTGATGGATTTGGAAGCACGGGGACGAAAAGAATTAGGAAATGCCTTTTTGAACACTTATGTGGAGCAAACAGGCGATTGGGAAGGACTGCAAGTTTTACCCTTGTATTTAAGTAGGCAAGCCTATGTAAGAGCCAAAGTCACTTCCTTTTTATTAGATGATCCTGGTGTTCCAGAAGACGTTAAAAAAGAGGCAATGAAAACAGCGGCTGATTATTATCGATTAGCTTGGAATTACACGCAACAGCGTCAAGGAAAGCTGATTTTAATGTCAGGTTTGTCTGGTTCTGGAAAAACAACCGTAGCGCGACATTTGGCACGACAGTTAGGGGCGATTCATCTGCGCTCTGATGCCGTACGCAAACACCTTGGGGGTATTTCTTTAGAAGAAAAAGGTGGCGCCGAGCTTTACACGGAGGCAATGAATCAGAAGACTTATGAGCGCCTTTTAGAATTAGGGATTAAACTCGCCAAGCAAGGCTGGACGGTAATTTTAGATGCAAAATATGATCGAGAGGCATTGAGAACAAACGCGATCGCTCAAGGCAAAAATCAGCAACTCCCCGTACAAATTATCTACTGTACAGCGCCAGAAGAAATTTTACGCGATCGCCTTTTAGCCCGTACGGGTGATGTGTCCGATGCCACTGCTGACCTTTTAAGTCAACAAAAAGCTGCCACTGAACCCTTCAACAAAGACGAACAATTACTCCTAACGACCCTAAACACAACCCAAGATTGGGCAGCACAATTGTTGTGAAGCTCCACAATCTATAACCGCCTCATCTTGCTAAACTTCTGTAATTAGCCGAAAACATTCCGACCCAATCTGCCATCGACTCGCAAGCCGTAAAGATATGACACAAGGTAACAGTGGTTCCTCATCAAAGCTTTCAACGGGAAATGGGTTAAGAGCTTGGTTATTTTTTCTGTTCTGCTTTTTCTTTTTGGGATATTCGGTTCCGTTGAGCATCTTGTTTGGCGCTGTCGCCGGACTTGCCACGGCATTAGTCTTTGGTTGGTGGAAAACAAAAGATGATCCCAGTGAATTACCGGCAATTCCTGAATCACCAGATCCAGAGGATATAGAAGACACTCCGCCACCGCAAAAAGTCGGTGGGTTACGTTCAGCACACCAGAGGAATACCAGATCCAGAAACCGCTCCCAGACATTGACAATACCGTTTCGCCAATTTTTTGACCGGAGCAATTCATCCAGAAAGTCTCGTTAATTACACGACAAACTTGTGTCCACCGCAGATGAAAGTGAGGACGGACTAATAAAAAAGGAGTAGGGTGGGCGCAACTTGCTTACTCTTTAAATTGAAGGGCACTCACTTACTCACTCAAGATGCCTACTCCACAAAGAAACTTTCTTGCCACTTGTTCGCAACGCCAATGTTTTTATTCCTCTCCAAGCTACTGCCACTGTTCCTATACCCTTTGGGACTCGCGTGTTTACTGCTAGTTGTGGCGTTGGTACTATGGTGGCGGCGATCGCGTTTAGTTCCTGTACCAATAGCAACGGCGTTGATGTTATTGTTGCTCACAAGTAATAGTTGGGTAGCGAATAGCTTAGTGCGATCGCTAGAGTGGCAAAACATCCCAAAAGGCGCATTACCAACTGCCGATGCGATTGTAGTCTTGGGAGGAGCGACGAAATCAAGATTTCCACCCCGCCCCGCAGTAGATTTGAGTGAAGAAGGCGATCGCGTTCTCTATGGCGCCCAGCTATACCGTGAAGGCAAAGCGCCTCTGGTAATCGCTTCTGGAGGTCGCATTGATTGGCGCGGTGGTGGTCCTTCTGAGTCAGCGGATATGGCTCAAATTCTCAAAACCTTGGGCGTGCCAGATTCGGCAATTTTACAAGACCCCACCTCGCTCAACACCTACCAGAATGCCGTCAATGTGCGGCAAATTATCAAGGAACGCGGTATCGGCAGGGTCTTACTGGTAACATCAGCGATGCATATGCCGCGCTCGCTCCAAATTTTCCAGCGTCAGGGAATTAATGCGATTCCCGCACCTACAGATTTCCTGATTACACAACAAGAACTTAAGGAACCCAATAGTAGCGCCCAGGCAACTCTATTGAACCTCTTACCCGATGCTGACCGTTTACGAATGACTACTCGTGCCATCAAAGAATACATTGGGACAATAATTTACCGCCTCCGGGGTTGGCTATGACTGAATAGGGCGAGGAAATTGGTAGGGAAAATCGAACCGTGGTTGCCCCTACTGGGTAGCACAGGGGCGCTGGGTAGGCACAGCAGCAGCGAATGTGAGTATGCTAGCCCTCATAATCATGCCTCAATTGGTGCAACGCCGAAAATTCAATACCATAAAGGAAGTGGGAGGCAACCAGCACTGAAACGCTCTGTAGCCCCCTTAAGGTTTTCAAGAACCCAACGCAAAGAGTCATAATGCCAGAACAATTCCGATTTATTCTGCCCGCGCCACCACCACCTGCTGATATTTTTGCGACCTACAAAATCGCTCATGAATTTTATCGGGAAGCACAAGCGAGGCAGCAGCATAAGAGCTACTGTGAATGGTATCGCCAGGCAGCAGAAAGCCATCGGCAAGAGTTAAAAACAATGCAAGGCGACATCAACTTGTTGGGTTGGTTTTGTCGCCGTCGGAATCACTCTTCCTCGTGAGTCGGTTGCGGATTATACCACTTCTAACTCGTCTTCGCGGAAGTGAGCTTGAAACTTTTTATCAAACTTGACTTGTATGGGCAGGTTGGCGCTCACAGGTCTGCCATGCCACTCCAAAACAATCCCAACGACTTCTCCCTCCAGTCCTTTAGTATCAAAAGGCTCATTACGGTGGGAGGGATTGTTGTAAACAACAACAGATTTCGTAACGCGGATGCGATCGCCAACTTTCATAGATGAAGCTCGTGTTCTCTCAAACAGCCTAAATTTGCCCAGGCAATCCTACCATTCTTGCACAGCAATGTTCCTTGAGCGAGAAGAATCTAGGAATCCAATTACTAATCCAGGGATTCTTTATAAAATCAAGCACAGAAACTCAAACTTTGGCTTCACCTTATCGCTCAAACGTCAACACTCCTACTTGTTTAAAGTTGAGGGCGGTAGGGAAGTTGACTCTTGTACTGGTTGCTCGTTTTGGGGGAAAAAGCGATCGAGCATCTGCTTGAACCCTTCAGGATTAATCAACCACTGCGCGGTAAATAACGCCGCACCCGCCGCCAATAAAACAAAAAATACGCCCGAAATTCCCAAAATTACCTTAAACCACTCCCCACTGGATTTAGGCGTGGCGGGTTCAGTTTCAGGCGTAGGTACAGGTTCATCTGACTCAAAGTCTTGAGGCGTCGTCGAAAACTCCGTGTCCAAATTAAAGGTATAACCATTGTTCCCCAGCAGGCCTTCCCCCAGATTCAGGACAACTGGATATTGAGGCGAAACCGCGCAGTATGTGAGGACAATTGAAGTATTATCATGACCATTCTTTTGATTCGCCCGCTCAATCAACGACCGAACAGCCGCTTCTACAGACAGCTTCCCACTAAAAATATCTCGTGGATAATCGGCACATAACTCATCAAGCCAATCATTGTCGCTCAAACCATCACTACACAGCAACAGTAAGCCGTCTTCCTCCAAAATAAAGCGTTGAATCGTCGGACGCAATAACTCCGCATCCCGTGTTCCCAGCGCTTGAGTCAGTGCCTTGGCATCCTGACGCTGCAACGCCTGCCGATACAAACGACGCCCCAGCCGCACCTCTCGCGTTGCCACATCATCATCTACCGTCAGTTGCTGGCAATAGCGGGACGTGATCCAATAAGCCCGACTATCGCCCACACTGGCAATATAGAGTTCGTGAGCATTACCTTGACCATCAGGCAACTTAACAATTTGGGGAAGTTGGAGCGCCATTACCAACGTCGTTGCCATGCGGCGGCGGGACTCGCGTTGTTGTTCATCATTGCGCGAGGCAATTAAGTTATTCGCCACCCGAATTGTTGCCGATAGATGTTGTGCTACTAGTTCCGGCTGCATGATTTCCGGGTCTTCTGCCAACTCAGCCAAAAGTGCCCTGACTTGAAGCTTAATCGACTCTACCGCCAACTGACTGGCGACTTCCCCGCCTTCATGTCCGCCAATGCCATCACAAACTATCGATAAATGAGGGATTAGGGGGTCGCGGGGCTGACTGAGGTCTGAGGGCAGGTCAGCCATTGTCGGATAACAACTGTCTTCATTATGCTGGTGTCGGGGACCAGAGTCGGTTGCCCCAGCAATCTGCATCCGCAGAGGTTGTCGAGAGGATTGCTCAATTAAAACTTGATTGAGTCGAGCCGTAATGTCTGGTAGTGATGGATTTTCCGCTTGCAGCAGTGTGGCAATTTCTTCCAACTGGGACGCCACAGAAACCGAAGCCTTGCGACACCAGGACGCCCAGCAAGCGCCTAATTGTTGGAGACTGGCAGGTTCTAAGAGCCTGGAATCAGTGGCTGTTTCGGATTCCCGCGTTAAGGCATTCAGTCCGCTACCGCTAGAAGTCGTTGCTAGTTCTCGGTCTTTTTCTGGAACCGGATCGAGAGCAAGTTCCCGTAGTCGTATGCGCCATCCTTCTACCCGCAGATTATCGGGGATCAAGAGGCTGGATGCTACACCTGCTTCGGCGAGAGGCGTCCATAGTTCCAGCATCTGCCACAGCCAATAAACTTGACGGACGGCTGAGGCTTTTGTCCACATGGACATCATTGAGGAATACAGTTCGGCGTTGCGATCGATTGGGACATTTTCGAGGAGAGTGATCAGCGAATCGCCCACCTGACACACGCCATAAACCTCTGGCAGATGAAGGCGGTGGGGATACAGGCGCAGGTAAGGGAGAATCGTCTCACCTAGTTGAGTTGGCATCTCTGGCGGCAGTTCCGGATGCATATCTTGCCAAATTTGTGGGGCAACGACCTGATATCGTCCGACTTGTTCCCCAACCCGAATGTACATGGCGGCAGGAGTTGTTGCCCAGAGATAGCGATCAGAAGGAATCTTTTTCGGGTTATCAATCGCTGGTTTGGAACTGCTCATAAGCTTAAAAAGATCTAAAAATAAATATTAAGTTAGTTGGTACTCTCAACGGTCAAATCTAGAAACGGTCAGAACTGATAGATTTAGAAGTTGCTAGTTGTTTAACATTTTCTTACTAAGAATACCCGACGACTGAAGTCGCGGCTACATGAACGAAGTCCGCGCAGGCGGACTTCATTAGGTGAGTTGGGATGGTAAATGTAATTTGATTTATGCAATCTTGCCTACTCTTCAACTAAAGCAGAATCAATCCTAACCTTGCACCCAACGTCACCGCCTCAGTCCGACTCGAAGCATTCAGCTTCTGAAAGATCGATGATATATGAAACTTAACCGTATGTTCCGAAATCCCCAATTGTTTGGCAATCGTTTTATTCCCCCATCCCAGCGCCAACATCCCTAAAACTTCAATTTCACGAGCAGTCAATGCTTGAATTGGGGCTGAAGGCAATGCCCGATTAAGAGATTCGTTTCGGGGAAACAGATCTTCGCTAAAATCTGGATGCAGCACTACTAAACCGATCGCTGCTGCCATGATACTAGCGACAATCTCATCTGCTGTTGCTGAACGGGGTAAAAGCGCCTGCACAGGGTTACTGAGAATTTCCGTTGCCCAATTCTTATCGGCATTATCCACTAAGACGACGACTGCCGGGGCATTTGACTCGCTAAAATAAGCCAAGTCTTCTAACAGCGCTTCGTCATTGCTTTGCCATAGCAACACTACATCCGGTTGTAACGCCTCAATTCGTTCTCCTAGCGTTGTGATCTCCGATGCGCTCCCAACTACTTCAAGCCCTGAATTGGTGCGGATGATACTCTCCAACCCCTTACGCATAATGAGGTTGGAGGCTTGCACCAGCACTGCCGTCACGGCGACTTCATCCCAGAAAAGGAATTGCTTGCGGGTATCTTAACTTCACAGTAATCAGGTTTCCCGGCGCGTAGAAACTCAAGGGGCAAAACTTCACCCGGTTCAGTATGCCAAAGGACATTAAGCAAATCATCGGCTGTATTAAAACTATGACCACATCCGCCAATTAGTACATCTCCCGCTAATAAACCCCCTGCTTGGGCTAAACTTCCCTTCGCCACATCTAACAGCAACAACCCGAAGCGACGCCCCAAAACTAGTACAGGTCGCATCGTTATGCCCAAATAGGGACGACTACCTGCTTTGAGGAAACCCTCAACGACATGACTGGGGACTGCCAATGCCAACCCGTCCGCAATCATTGTATTAATCCCAATCACGCGCCCTTGTGCATCGGACAGGCAACCGCCGGAATTACCAGGCGCCAATCGGACATCCGCCCCAATCCATTGTTGGGGTTGGAAGTTGCGGCTTTCTTCACATTTTTGGGTATTTGTCAAGGCAAAGCTGTGAATAATTCCGGTGGTTAAAACCCCAACTGCACCCAAAGGATTACCTACCGCTAGGACTAATTCACCGACTCGTAGCGCTTGGGAGTCGCCAACCGTTGCGGCAGGGAGGTCAGTTGCATTAATTTGGAGGGCAGCTAAATCTAACCGGGGATCGACGCTAGTACGTACCGCCTCAAAAACCCGTCCATCCTCTAGTTCTACGGTAGCTTTCTCAGTTTGGGCGACATGGGCGTTGGTGATAATTAATCCGTCCGAGTGCCAAATAATGCCTGATCCGCCACCAATGCTACTGCTGCGGACTTGTACGGTACAATTTTTGAGTTGTTGGGCGATTGTGGCTAACTCGTGGGCAAGTTGTGTGGAAGTTTTTGTCGTTTCTAATAATGCGATCGCCATAAGTTTACTCCTTTGGTGTCCGTTCGCCGACAGTAAGCGCCACTTCAACTAATGCGCCACCCCGGACAATTTGCACATTCAAGGTTTTGCCAACACTATTTGACCCCAACATTGCCTGAATATCACTGGTATCGCTGACAGCAGTTCCATCAATTGCGATAATTACATCGCCAATTAAAAGACCTGATTTGTCAGCAGGTCCCTCGGACTCGACGTTAATCGCAATTACTCCAGCTACTGACGCTAAATTTAGGGTATTTTTGAGGGTTTCGGGGAGGCGTACCGGTTGCATTCCTAAACCCAAATAACCCCGCGCAATATGTCCTTTTAAAAGTAATTGGTCAACGACGCGGTTGATGGTGGAAGCGGGTATGCTGATAACTGTACGCTTCGGACCGGATACCGTCATCCCGACAACTTCCCCGGTGGCGTCCACCAGCGCACCGCCTTCTATACTGGGGTAGAGGTTGAGGTCTAAGCGCAGGAATTGGTCAATCAAACCGCCGTAACTGCTGCGCCACGAACCACCCATTGCACTAACAACGCCCATACTGGCATTTAAACTGTCTCTTGAACGTCCAATTGCTTGTACTAAATGACCGACTTTTAGCGCTGAGGCGTCGCCAATTTCGACTACGGGGAGTTCGATATTTTCTAATTTGAGGACGGCAATATCCGTAGTGCGATCGCGTCCGACTAATGTTGCTGCTACAGTACGATTATCCGGCAGCGTGACGGTAAGATCCTCGGTGCGTCTGAGGGTTTCTTCGGCGGTGACGATGATGCCTTGTCGCCAGTGGATGCCACTTGAGGAGATCCGCGTACCATTAACTGTAACTACAGAGTGACCGACTTTTTCGACGATATCGGCTAAGTTGTTGGAGAGTGCAAGCAAGGCGCTGAGGTCTGGTGAAGCTGAAGACATTCTTTTGATTCCTAATTTATTGCTTATATCCAGAATGTCGTTATGTGGAGGTAGGCGACATCGGAGAAATGGGGAGAGTTGTACCTGGAAATTTGGCTAGGTGGCGGTACTGTTAGATCCCCCCTACCCCCTTAAAAAGGGGGGAAACGGAACCTTAGTCCTCGTTTCTAATTAACATTTCATGAGGGAAAAATAAGCCCTAACTTCTCTTAAAATATGGTTAGCGTACTGGGCAAGATAAAATTGAGTTATGTTAATGCGATCGCTTTTTCTTCTGTTATTCCTCGGAGCCGCTGGTTGCTGGATGGCTACTTCGGCTTCGACAACCCAAACTCCTTCTATTGTTAAACCATTGAATCAAGCGGTGAGTTTAAAAGGTAAAAATACGATGAACCTGGATTCCTATCAATGGAAAAATCGCTTACTGTTAGTATTTGCTCCTTCTGAAAATCATGCTGCATATCAACAACAAATGCACCTATTTGAAGGGCAAAAATCAAGTTTTGATGAGCGTAATTTACTGGTTATTGACGTGTTGACAGAAAGGGCAAATCGTGTTGAACCGCAGGAAGCGGCAAAAATACGCGATCGCTTTAATGTCAGTCCTGAAGAATTTCGGGTCGTTTTAGTAGGTAAAGATGGCACTGCCAAGCGCCGAGATAATTCTCCAATTTCCCCGAAAGTGATTTTTGATACAATTGATGCAATGCCGATGCGACGACAAGAAATGCGCCGTAGTTTAAATTAAGAACTAAGCGGGATTATCTTGGGAAGACAGCACTTCTTCAATAAAGTTTTGCATCTTTTCGTAATGGGAACCCCGCCAATAAATTTGACTGCATTCACGACAGCGATGAAATTCATCAATTGCAATTCGTGTTTTTTGTGGTAGCTGGTCGAGAATTGCTTCTTTTTCCACGGGTTCTAATAATCCATTGCAGCGAATGCACCTTTGAAAGGGTAAAACTTTATTGAATAAATCATAACGGCGCATCACTTCAACAATTTGTTGCTCTGGATTAGTTGCTCTGACATAATAGCCAAAAGTGACTAAACTACGCATCAATAAACCTTTGTCGCGAGTTAATAAAATCCGTTGTTCGGAAGCAGAAATTTGGGCTAACTCTTGATCATCGTAGTCATTGCGGTACAGAGTATCAAAGCCTAACATCCGCACCGAAGCGGCTAGTTTTCCTAAATGCACATCTAGGACAAAACGTAAGATAGTTGGTAATTGAGGTCGCAAAGAAATGGGCGATAAAATTTCCTTGGATGCAGAAACTGGATAAACTTGAATGCTATCGCCATCTTGGACAATGTAGGAGAAATCTACTGCTTTTGTGTTAACTAAAATTGCTTCAATTTCTGGATGAGGCACACCTAATGATTCAATTGTGTCCTTAATTGAAGCACGTTCTTTAAAATAATAAGGAAAGCTTACCTGCCTTTTGTTAGGTGATAAAAAGTGATTGAGTTCTGCATGAACGCAAAAATCTGCTCTTGCCATTGCAAAAATTGTAAAAAGAACACTTTAAATTTACTCTAAGGTTAGGATTTGGAGCAACCACGGGGGGTTTGCCCCGACAGTTTTCTCAAGTTAGTATCAATTTTTTAATGGTAATCCTGTTCGCTCGGCTGTCCAATGTCGGTCAGATGATTGATAGATGTGGACGTTTTCGAGAGATGCCTGTTGCATCAGTTCATTGATTTCATCTAAAGTAAATGCGGCGTGAAGAGAGTCGCGGAATAACATTTTTTGATGTTCGTTGCAATCTGCTGCATATTTGTTGACTATTTCTTCTAATATTTCTTGAGTATTCGGTCGCATTAGATCCCGCAAGAAAATAGCACCGTTTGGTTTAAGGACTCGCTTAAGTTCTTGTAGGAAAGGAAGCGGGTTTGGGAGATGGTGGATAATACTATTGGAAATGACCATATCGAAGTGTGCCTCTGGATAAGGCATTTGTTTTGCATCAACGAGTTCCAGTTTGATTTGTTGTTGCAAGCCTGCTTGTTCAACATTTTGGCGTGCAATTTCTAACATAGATTGAGCCAAGTCAATACCAATGATTTGCCACTGTGGGCGGCGCTGGCACATGATGATGGGAATTCGTGCTGTACCTGTCCCAGCATCGAGGATTAAAGCGGTTGGTGGACAAAGAGCGATCGCACTTTCGGCAAAGGCGGTATTAACATCCAAGAAATCCATTGCATCATATTCAATCGCTTCTTGGGGACTATCCATTACTTCGGGTTCGGTGATTCGTTGCATTTTTTGCTTGCCTTTGACATAACAGCCGTACTTATCTTAATTCTCACATTCCGTGCTGGAGTGCTTTGGCATGACTCGCTGCTGAATTGGCTAAAAGCGATCGCTTCTACTGATTTCAGAGCAAAAGGCGATCGCACCTACTCAAACCCTCAATCCAAAAGAACATACCGCCTCATCACACTCATTACTTCCCCTGGATTCGCTGTTGCAGAATGTAATTCTGGGGCTACACAAACAAAGCCTGCCTCCGCAGGCTAAAAGATTTTTCGGTATTTAGTGCGCTCACGCGGACTTCGTTCATGTAGCCGCACCCTAAAGAGTGTCGGGCTTTTGATTATAAAGCATAAAAAATAGCCAGTTGTGACTGGCTATAGCGAGTTGTTTTCAGATAAATAACTGTGTCTTATTGCAAAATACAAAGTTATCTGAATCCAAACAATTTCTTAGCCGACTCCACAACCCAACCGGGAGTTTCTCCACGTCCATGAGCTGCAATTCGACCATTGACTTTGATCTCCCATTTACTATCTGAAAATGCCAGAGTAGGGTCTGCACTGTAGTCGCCAAAGTAAAACTTTTTGCCGTTAATTTCAAAGTAAATGCCTGTAGGAACAGGAAGCCAATCTCCAATTCCTCCGGCGGTAGCTGGCTGAACGTTTCCCAGGGGAGCAACTACCATTGCACTGCCTAGTGCAAGTGAACCGGAAAGAAGTAGAAAAATGGAAAGAAAAAGAGAGCTGGTTTTAGAGCGAATCATAGTTTAGATTCCTTTGAAAAGATAGAGGTTTGGAGTAACTAACACACTAAGTAGTTTGTGTGTTTGAGAGTGGAAGCTAGTTAAATTAGCTAAATTTGTTTTCCACATTCCAATAATCGCATCTCGTTCATAAGCTTAATAGCTCACGTTGGCTCGATGTTTTAGCTCCATCTCTTAGCTCAGTTGGTTCATTTAGCTCATCACCCTATTTAGAAAAGTGAGCTAAAATTCAAAATAAACAATATTCAAAACCGCTATGACTAAAGCCTCTGCACAGGGTTTGCGGCAAGTTGAAGAAGCTAGAAAGCAGAAGAAATGGAAGTGTCAAGATGAGCGCTGGTATATGACTGCTGTAGTTTCCGTATCGGTTTTAAAGAGGTTTAGAGCAG
>CADCTM010000108.1 GCA_902805485.1 uncultured Coleofasciculus sp.
TTTTCCGCTTCTTCTACATTTTCCCGACTATTAAATGCCGAAATGCGGAAATAACCCTCACCCGCCGCACCAAAACCAGAACCCGGAGTGCCAACAACATTGCAAGTATGCAGCAACTTATCAAAGAAATCCCAACTTGAAAGATTATTGGGCGTTTTCACCCAGACATAAGGCGCATTCACACCACCATGTACTTGTAACCCCGCATTGGTTAGTTTCTCACGAATAATTGCAGCATTTTCCATATAAAAGTTGACAAGCGACTTAATTTGTGATGTGCCTTCCTCAGAATAAACCGCCTCAGCGCCGCGTTGAACGATGTAAGATACACCATTAAATTTGGTAGACTGGCGACGGTTCCAGAGTTTCCACAATTGCACATCCGTACCATCGGCAGCTTTGGCAGTAAGGGTTTTTGGCACAACGGTTAAGGCGCAACGGGTGCCAGTAAAACCAGCATTCTTGGAAAACGAGCGAAACTCGATCGCACAATCTCTTGCGCCTTCCATCTCGTAGATAGAATGGGGGATGTCTGCGTCGGAAATAAACGCTTCATAAGCGGCATCGAAGAAAATAATCGAGCCATTCGCTTTGGCATAATCTACCCACGCCTGAAGATGTTCCCGCGTTGCCGTTGCTCCCGTGGGATTATTCGGGAAGCAAAGATAAATTACATCAACTTTTTGTGCGGGAATTTGGGCAGTAAAGTTGTTCTCGGCGGTAATTGGCAGATATACTAAACCTTCATACTCACCCTTGTCGTTAGCCTCTCCCGTATGTCCCGCCATGACATTGGTATCCACATACACGGGATAAACGGGGTCAGTAACGGCAATAATATTATCTTCGCCCAAGATATCGAGAATGTTGCCGTTATCGCACTTCGAGCCATCGGAGATAAAGATTTCATCCGGATCAATATTGCATCCCCGCGCTTGGAAGTCGTGAGCGGCAATTTTTTCCCGTAACCAAGCATAACCTTGTTCCGGACCATAACCTTGGAACGTTTTGCGATCGCCCATTTCTTCAACCGCTTTAATCATCGCCGTGCGGCAAGCTTCGGGTAAAGGTTCTGTGACATCGCCAATGCCAAGTCTGATAATTTTAGCGTCAGGATTTGCCTGTGCAAAAGTATTTACCCGTCGCGCAATTTCCGGGAATAAGTAACCTGCTTTAAGTTTGAGGTAGTTGTTGTTAATGCTTACCATGTGTTGAATCGCCATGAATGCCGTAAAACAGCTTACTGCCAATTACGTAGGCTGTGTTAATTCTTTTGGATGCCTAACGTACCATCATCAAAGTTTGTCCAACCGCTCAACTCCCCCCACCGTTGAGAAGGATCTAAAAAAGCATCGCTTCTGCCAAAATCAAGGCACAGACTGCGCTTTTGTTGCTTTGAGCTAAAAAATTGAAGAATTCCAAAGTTTTTATAAGTAGCCGACAAATCAAGCATCTATCCAAGGGAATAATTTAGAATGGTATATTAGAACACTTTTCTAACGGGAAGGTTAGAGAGGAAAGCGCCATGATTCAAACTATTGCTACAGCTAATTTTACAGAGACTGACCTGGATCGATTTGCCCAGGAACTAAATCGAGACGGGATTTGTGTAATTCGGGGACTATTCGACAGGAAACTAATTGAAGAATGGGCGCAAGCTTTTGATAGTTTATTTCAAGAACGGAAAAAACGACCGGGTGGTTTGGCGCCCCGCGAACAATCTCGTTATTATCTGACATTTCCTTGGGTTTCCCCCTTCGCAAATTCGGATGTCTTTGCCAACCCGGTAATTTTGGGTATCCTCAATCGCGTATTTGCCCAAGAATACAAGATGGCTCAGTTAGGCGCTGATATTCCTGTGCAAGGCTCTGATTATCAGGAACTTCACCGGGACTTTCGCCCACTATTCACTGATGATATTGTAACGCCACTTTACGCCCTGGCGGTCAACTTTCCCTTAGTGGAAGTTACCGCAGAAAATGGACCGTTTCAGATGGCGCGTGGTACCCACGTCTTGCCGCGTGAAGAGGGGCTTTTGAAGGTTGCAACCGGGGAAATTCCTGTTGAGTCTTTCCACATGATGCCAGGAGATGTAATGATTCGCTCACCCCTGGCACTGCATCGCGGTTCACCAAACCGTACTGATACGCCCCGCCCGATGGTTGTGATGGGCTATGTGATGCATTGGTTACATACGGCAAAAGTCGATTTAACAGTGCCGCAAGCTTATTATGACAGCCTACCTCAGCAGACAAGGGAATTACTGCGGTGTCAGGTGGTGGAGCAGTTAGCCTCAGACAAGGTGGAAACTTACGTTAATTTTAAATATTAAACTGGTTTTCACTTCCACAGGACACTAAAGATAGAGGATAACGCCCAGAGGATTAGAGAAAATTATGGCGTTGCTCAATTGAAACCTCCGCCCTCATCCCCTAACTTTTTCTTCCTTTAAGGGAGAAGGGCGATAAGAGATTCTTGCTCCCCTCTCTCACGCTTGGGGAGAGGGGCTGGGGGTGAGGGGAAAATCAGCAAATTTATAAAAGTCATCGTTTTTTATCAAGTGCTGCAAACACGAACCTACACGAATCCGGTTTATCAGGGTTATTTTGCCGACCCCTTTGTTTGGGAACATCAGGGAGTATATTATGCGATCGGGACTGGTGCGGCAGAAGCACAAGGCGAAGTGGACGAAATTGAAGCACGGCGCGTTTTTCCCCTGTTGCGCTCTTTTGATTTCATATCTTGGCACGATGCTGGTAGGGCGCTGCTGAAACCGGACTCGGCTTTGGGTGATAACTTTTGGGCGCCGGAAGTTGCTTATTGTGATGGCAGGTTTTACCTCTACTATTCGGTAGGGCATGAGGACAAAAATCATCAGTTGCGCGTTGCCACAAGTACCGATCCCTTGGGACCTTATGAGGATGTTGGGGCAATTTTAGACCCAAATTCTTGCCCATTTGCGATCGATCCGCACCCGTTTCAGGATGAGGATGGACAATGGTATCTTTTTTATGCTCGTGACTTCCTGGATACGGAGGGCGGTGTCCGTGCTGGTACAGCATTAATGGTAGACCGACTCGACAGCATGACCAAGCTTTCTGGGGTTGGGAAAGTTGTCCTCCGCGCCCGTTGTGATTGGCAACGGTTTATGGCAAACCGCCCGATGTATGGCGGAATCTATGACTGGCATACCTTAGAGGGTCCTTGCGTTCGGAAATATGCAGGGCGTTACTATTGCTTTTATAGTGGGGGACGCTGGGAAACTGAGAGCTACGGCGTTGACTATGGGGTGTCTGATAACGTGATGGGTCCCTTCTCGGACGCTGGAAATGAAGCGGGTCCACGGGTGTTACGGTCGGTTCCTGGTAGTGTTTTGGGTCCTGGTCATAATTCAATTGTTCTCGGTCCAGACGGTCAAACTCAGTACATGGCTTACCATGCTTGGGGAACTAACATGGAGGCGCGGCAGATGTTTTTGGATAAACTGATTTGGACGCCTGATGGTCCACGTTGTGAAGGTCCGACTTGGACGCCGCAGAGCGTTAGTTAATGTAGCATTTTTTGAAAGAAATAGCGATCGCTTTGCCCCCTAACCTCCTCAAGGTTGGGGGAATTAGATTTTGAGCGTCCTTATTCTCTTGCCTGATAATTTGATTGCTAAAGTAATAAGTCAGGCATCTCAAACTTTTGGATAATTGCATCACTATCAGAGGATAGAGGCTATTAAGTCGCAGCTATTTTAAGGTAGGAGTTAAGTTATTTGCAATTATTAGACGCCGAGCGAGACTTATGGCAGCACAAGGTACTGATTCTATTAGTGAAGCGATCGCTACTGCAACTCAAATCGCTAATTCTACAGTTAAAATGGCATCTGATGCCGTCCAGTCTACTACTGAAAACGTTACTAATACGACGGCGGCGATCGGCGAAACTGTTGGACCTTTAGCGCTACGATTAGTAGAGCAGGGAACAGAAACTGTCGGCAAAATCGTTACGCCAATTGCAGAGAATCCGATTGTAAAATATGGTGCTAAAGTTCCAGGACTTAGCTGGTTGCTAACGGCACTCGGTCAAGTCGATGTCGAACAAGCACAGAAAGAGGTAGAAAAGCTACGACAGGAATATCCCCTAGAAACAGCCGAGCAAATTGCTCACCGAATCATTGTTGATGCTACCTTAAAAGCTGGGGGAATCGGGTTATTAACTAACTTTGTCCCTCCTTTGGCGCTAACTTTATTTGCGGTAGATATAGCAGCAATTAGCGCCCTCCAAGCAGAGATGATTTATCGTATCGCTTACGCCTACGGATTTCCCCTAAAAGAATCGGTGCGCCGGGGTGAAGTTTTGGCAATTTTTGGGTTATCTGTAGGCGGTTCTGGAACGTTAAAAGTTGGGCTAGGTTTGGTAGAATTACTTCCTGTAGTCGGTGCGGTAGTTGGAGCCTCTTCTAATGCGGCTTTACTATACTCATTAGGATTTGCTGCCAGCCAATTTTATCAAGCAAAGATCAGTTCAGTGGCTTAAGCATCCTATCAAACATCAGTTGAGGGAGTAACAGGTTTCTTAATGGTCATAAAAAATGCAGAAATTGAAGTAGAAACTTGCCCAGGAATCGGGATTTATAATATTACCCCTCAACTTGTGAAACTTCTTGAGCAAACATCGATTAAAGCTGGTCAGATATTGGTCTTTTCTCGACACACAACAACAGCGTTAGCAATCAACGAAGAT
>CADCTM010000109.1 GCA_902805485.1 uncultured Coleofasciculus sp.
GCTTGTTCTACAGAAGCGATCGCTTCTCGATAATTCGTGTCCATACTCATATAGCTGGGCAACAATAAAATTGGCGCTGTACGTGCCACGGGACGACGAATCATCGGATAAGGTAAGTTTGCCAGCCAAACTATACCAACAGGTATAGCCAAAAGTATCGTACCAAAGATGATTTTGCCAAAGCCACGAGATTTCGGTTTAGCTTTTACAGGTTGGGGTTGCTTATGGGGATATGTGGCATAGTACTTTGCTTCTGCCTCCTTTTCCAGTTCAGCCAGTGACTTTTTCTTGGGCTGAGATGGTGCTGAGTTCTTTAATTTAACAGGTTGAGTACTTTGAACTGAAGGATCGACGCCGGAGTTGCTCTGAGCTTTTTTGAAGGGGGATTTAAAAGGCAGATTGAAGCCAGCCATAGACTATACCAAACAACTATCTTTATTATTCCCACAGGTAGATGTGATTTACCACCTGATACTAACTTTTTATTTTTAATGATGAGTAGGGAATAATCCAACAATTGGTTACTTGCTTTTCTGGCAAGGCAATTTTACAGGCAAAGGCGACGATAAAACTGCCCGTAAACCAGTCTTGGAGTTGACAGAGGTAATTTGTTTGTAGTCACTTACCGATTCAAGCCCAAAATTAGGCAGCATTAATATTTAAGGTTGTACAAAAAATCGCCTTTTCGCCACCATAAACGAGAGTTAAAGCTATAACCTGCAAGAAATTCTAAACATTTTCTGGCTCAACATATCCTTGCATATTTTCTGGCTCAAATTGTCGAAGAATACGAGTCGCTTGTCGAGTTAAAGTTTCCGAACCTTTAACAACAATTAAATATTTCCCTGCATTCAGTCGATTTCGATAAGGCAAGGCGTCACCACTACCGCTAATTAAGCCGACGCCGCCGCCGACAAATAAGCTACCCATTCCGCCAGCAATTGCGCCAAAGATTCCCCCCAGAATATGATTACCTAAAGTTCCTAACCACTCAATTAGTTGTATCCCAGTTTGGAGATTAAAGGCATAGCCGGCAATGAATCCAAAGGGAATAATCCAGTAAGCTAATTGATTAGTTTGCTTTTTTGCCTCTTCTTTGGGGTCGATTAAGCCAAATTCATCGGCACTTTTGTAACCTCTACCGAGGATACTTACTTTATCCATTGGTAAGCCTTCTCTTTCTAGTGTAGAGTAGGCTTCTTCTGCCTCAATGCGGTCTTGGAGTACGGCAATTAGGTAATTCATCGTTAAAACTTGAGATTTGAGCAGATTTCTTTCATTAGAAGCGTAACAGCATGGGTTGACGCTAGCCTCCCTCCCAATTATGAAACCCCAAGCCTGTCAATCTGAGTGCTTGGCTTAGGCAAAGCTTAAGATATTTCCGCGAAGTCAAGGTATAGCGACACCTTTACAGTTACAATGCCTACTGCGGTAAATCCTCTCTTCCTTGTGAGGCAACGGCACTGGTGTAATTTTTTCCACTGCATTGAACCGTTGTTGCTCGGTGTTACTCAAATGCCGCAGTGTCATGTCGTAGCCCATTTCAACCCATCTGGTGGTAATGTCTAAGGTTCTTGTCTCCGATCCAATTGACCAAGCAGGTATTGATATCCTCTCCCAAGTCGCTCAGGTTGACATCAAAACCAACCTCTCGCCTGAGGAATTAGTTGGGATTATTTCAGAATATGATGCGTTGATGATTCGTTCTGGTACGCGCGTTACCAAGGAAATCATTGAAGCGGGTAAGCAATTAAAAATTATTGGACGCGCTGGTGTTGGGGTTGATAACGTCGATGTCCCAGCGGCGACTCGTCAAGGTATTGTTGTTGTTAATTCTCCAGAAGGTAACACGATCGCTGCTGCCGAACACGCGCTGGCAATGATGATGTCCCTGTCTCGCTACATCCCTGATGCGAATCAGTCGGTTAAAAGTAATCAATGGGATCGTAAAAGTTTTATTGGGGCAGAAGTTTATAAGAAAACCCTGGGTATTGTTGGTTTAGGGAAAATTGGCTCCCATGTGGCAACGGTGGCGCGGGCGATGGGGATGAAGTTGCTAGCATATGACCCATTTATTTCCCTGGAACGCGCCGAGCAGTTAGGCTGTTTAGTTGTGGATCTGGAGGTGCTATTGCAGCAGTCGGATTACATTACGCTGCATATGCCGAAAACGCCGGAAACCACGCATTTAATTAATGCCGAAGCGCTCTCTAAGATGAAACCAACGGCACGAATTATCAACTGTGCCAGGGGTGGGATTATTGATGAAACAGCGCTGTATGAGGCGTTGCAAGCGGGTAAAATTGCGGGTGCGGCGCTGGACGTGTTTGAGTCGGAACCGTTGGGAGATTCGCCATTGCGTAACCTGGGTAAGGAAATGGTTCTTACGCCCCACTTAGGAGCCTCCACAGCCGAAGCACAGGTGAATGTTGCGATCGATGTTGCCGAACAGATTCGGGATGTATTGTTGGGCTTGCCAGCGCGTTCTGCGGTGAATATTCCGGGACTTTCTCCGAATGTTTTGGAAGAACTGAAGCCTTATATGCAGTTGGCTGAAACTCTGGGTAATCTGGTTGGACAGTTGTCCGGTGGACGAATTGAAATGTTGAATGTCCGCTTGCAGGGCGAGTTGGCGACGAATAATAGTCAGCCTTTGGTTGTGGCGGCGCTGAAGGGTTTGCTGTCTCAGGCACTGCGGGAACGGGTGAATTATGTCAATGCGAGTATTGAGGCGAAAGAACGGGGAATTCGGGTAATTGAAACGCGGGATGCTTCGATTCGCGATTATTCAGGAGGTTCACTGCATCTATCAGCGATCGGGTCTTTGGGTGAACATTCGGTGACAGGGGCGTTGTTGAGTGATGGGGAAATTCATATTACCAGTGTGGATGAGTTCCCGGTGAATGTACCGCCTAGTCACTATATGATGTTTACTCTGCACCGGGATATGCCGGGAATTATTGGAAAAATTGGCTCCCTTTTGGGCAGTTTTAATGTCAATATTGCCAGTATGCAGGTCGGTCGCAAAATTGTGCGGGGCGACGCGGTGATGGTATTGAGTATTGATGACCCTTTACCGGAGGGGATTTTAACTGAGATTACCAAGGTTCCAGGAATTCGGGATGCTTACACGGTAACGTTATGAGTGCTGAGTACTGAGTAGATGCTGGGGGCGGTGCTGATGACCGATAACATCCCACTCCCTATCCACTTAGCACTCAGCATCCTCACGCTTTGCTCGCCCCGCAGTCGGCACTAAGATATGGCAAATAGCTGGTGGGAAATTCAGATACTCTGTGACCCAGATTTGGAAGATTTAATCTTCTGGCGGCTGGAAAAGTTTGGCTGTCGGGGTATGTCTACTGAGGTTAAGGGGTATTCTTTGTTGCTCCGGGCACACTTACCCCAAATGCAGGCACAGTTGCTAGATTTGGCGGCGCTTTCTCTGTGGTTGCGTCAAGATGCGCTAACGGTTGGGGTATCTGTGCCGGTGACGCAGTGGCACTTGATTGATGAGGAAGATTGGTCGAGTAGTTGGAAGCAGCACTGGGAACCGCAAGAAATAGGCGATCGCTTTTTAATCTATCCAGCATGGCTACCCCTGCCTGAACCGTCGGAAAGGCACCTGCTACGCCTTGATCCTGGTGCAGCTTTTGGGACGGGGAACCATCAGACAACACAATTATGCTTAGAAGCGCTGGAAATGCGAATTAGCGAGGAAAACAGCGATCTTGTAGTGGCTGATATTGGTTGCGGCTCTGGTATTCTCTCGATTGGTGCGGTGTTATTAGGGGCAAAAACTGTCTATGCAGTTGATATTGACCCTTTAGCCGTACAAGCAGCCCGTAGCAACCGCGACCTCAATGAGATTAGTGCCCAGCGCCTAATGGTTGAAAGGGGAAGTATTGATGTATTGCCAAAGCTGACGGGTGGGCAACTGGTCAATGGTATTCTCTGCAATATTCTGGCAGAGGTAATTATTGACTTAATTCCTGAGATGAGTGCGATCGCAAGTCCGAATTGTTGGGGAATTCTTAGCGGTGTTTTGTTGGAGCAAGTGAAGCCAATTGCTGACACTTTGGAACAACATGATTGGATTGTTGCTACGTTATGGAAGCGCCAAGATTGGTGTTGTTTTAATATCAGACGGTCTTGAGGGTTGGTTGTTGATGGGAGTCGCTGAGGTTACGTTTTTGTATGATAAGAGAGTCTTAGCCCTCGTCAAACAGATTGAGGCACTCATAATGAATAACTTATTAACTCGTATTACCCAAATACCTGGTCAGTGTGGTGGTCGCCCTTGCATTCGAGGCATGAGAATTCGGGTGAGCGATATTTTAGAAATGTTGGCAGAAAATGTCAGTGCCACTGAAATTTTAGAGGATTTCCCTGACTTAGAACTTGCAGATATTCAAGCCTGCTTATTATTTGCCGCAAGACGCACTGATTTCCCTCGGTTGACAGCATGAAGCTTTGGATTGATGCTCAGTTACCTCCTACCTTGGCAAATTGGCTCACTAATACCTTATTTTCCTTTTAAAACTTAACATTTTTTCGATGTTCATAAGTTTCAAGTAGAAACGCGCATAAAGTAGTTCCAGCACCAACTACAAGTTTTGCATGACGAGCAGTAAGTCCTGGAGATTTCTGTCCTTTACCATGCCCAGAACCGTAGAGATTTCTTAGTTCAGCTATACCAACAGCAACTGAACCAAGATTATTCAAAACTC
>CADCTM010000110.1 GCA_902805485.1 uncultured Coleofasciculus sp.
CACCAGATTGCGGTTCGCAAGCCGTTAAACAAAGGATTGCAACAAAGTGAAAAGCTGTTTTTCATGGAAGATAACAAAGATCTACAGCGTCTAGCATTTTCAGATAGCTTGACAAAGGTAGCAAATCGCCTGCGATTTCAAGTCTATCTTGAGCAACAATGGGGACGGATGGCGCAGGAGCAAGCGCCTTTATCTTTAATTATCGGAGATTTTGACTTTTTCAAAGCCTACAACGATTACTATGGTCGTCAAGAAGGTGACAAATGCTTGCAACAAGCTGCACAAGCGATTGTTAGTGTCGTAAAAGGTTCTGCGGATTTAGTGCCTCGTTATGGTGGTGAGGAATTTGTCGTAATTCTGCCCCAAACAAAAGCGGAAGGGGCGTATCGAGTCGCACAGGAAATTATTTCCAAGATTAAAAGCTTAAAAATTCCTCATTTATATTCTCAGATTAGCCCTTACCTTAGCCTGAGCTTGGGAGTAGCAAGCATTATTCCCTCAGATGAGTACTCAGCAGATTTGTTGATTAGTGCTGGCGATCAGGCACTTCATCAAGCAAAAGCTCAAGGACGCGATCGCTTAATTCTCCATGAAAATCTCCTACAGCAAATCAACCTCCTAGTACCCGAACCAACACTAGCATTACCGTCGAGTTGTGGAGAAAACAAGGAAACATCTACCAAAAACGATCAACTGATGAGCTACGTTGCCTATTACCTCAGTCGAGGCAAGAGTATACTCAGCCCGATGAAGGGTGTGATCTCCTTTGAAGGGCTAGTGTATGAGTACTGGGGCTATCAAAAGAAATTTGAAGATTTTTGGCAGCAACTCCAACAGCGTAGGGACTTCTACGATCTTCATATCGACGGAGATTTGTATAGCTTCGGTCAGTTTCTTAGTGGTAGCTGCACCATTGGAGAATGTGCCCGCTGTAATCTGCCCATTCCTCAGTCAACTGGTGGTCCTGCGCTTGATACTTCCAACTGTACCCTTTGTGTTGAACCCTGGCTTTCAAACTTACCAGTCTATGACCCAGAATCCGCCAACCTTGAGGAAGAATACCATCGCAGCCGCATGATTGCGGTTGGTACACCTCCGGCTGAGTATAAAACCTTACAAGAATTATTTTTTGTCAACGGCATTGACATGACATTCGTACCGACACCAGAAGATCTGTTACACCAAACCTTGCCTGGTACTGTAGACCTAGTGATGATTCTCGCTGAGGTTTCAGAAGCAGAAGGCAAAGCTTGGGCGCAGCAACTTAAGGGTTATGAGCAATTTTCCGATGTTCCGATTGTCGCTCTGAGTTCTAATGCCGGATATGGTTTACCTTGGATGGAGCGAAGTTTGGAAATTGCCGATTATGTGCTTACCCCTCACAGTGGCGATCGCTTGGCTTATTATTTGCGCCAAGTTTTGCAGCCTCAGTCGAACGTGAGTACAACTGAGCTGCATTGGTTTCCTCGCTAACTTCTTGAGCCTTGGTGATAGCTTGTGCCATTGGGCATAATTGCCCCGTCCATCAAGGCTTCACTCAAATTCGCTTCGTTCAAATTCGCGCCAATTAAGTTCGCTTCCTTGAGGTTAGCACCACTGAGGTTGGCTCCTGTTAGATATGCCAGCAGTAAACCCGCCCTACTCAGGTTGGCTTGACTTAAGTTGGCATCACGTAAGTTAGCCTCCAGTAGATTCGCCCCGCTAAGATTGGCTTTTTGTAAGTTAGCTTTGTGCAGATTTGCCTTGGTTAGTTCTGCACCTTGTAAGTTAGCTTTCTTGAGGATAATGCCACTGAGATTAGCCTGAACAAGTTTCGCACCTTGCAAGTCCGCGCCACTGAGATCGACACCACTAAGATTTGCCTCACTCAAATTTGCCCCTTGCAGGTTCGTCTCACTCAGATTCGCACCACTGAGATCGGCGCCTTTGAGATCGGCTTCACTCAAATTCGCTCCCTCCAAATCAGCACCCCGTAAGTCTACCCGATTCAAATAGGCTCGAATCAACGTGGCGCCGGTCAGGTTTGCCTCACTCAATTTCGCTTCACTGAGAATGGCGCGAGTTAAAGTTGCTTTTCTCAAGTCAGCTTGGGTGAGAATGGCTCGGCTTAACGTTGCCCCTGTTAAATTAGCCTTAGCCAATCTTGCGCCTTTGAGTAAAGCACCAACCAGACTGGTTCCGATTAAGATGGCAAACTTTAAATCAGCTCCAGAAAGCAATGCCCCACCGAGGATCGCGCCACTTAAATCTGCCTCCGTCAAAGTTGCACGCGTGAGATCGGCACGGGACAGGGTTGCCTCAATTAATTGAGCTTTTGAAAGGTTAGCAACTCTTAAATCTGCATTGCTAAGATTGGCTCTAATTAGTTTTGCTTTTGTTAAGTCTGCGCCGTTTAAATGAGCGGAGCTTAGATTGATGCGATTCAAATTTCTGGCGCTTAAATCTGCTCCAATTAAATTGACGCCGGAAAAGTTTCGCTCTCCTGTTTCATGGCGACTTAAAAGTTCTGATTCTCTGGAAAATTCACTTGCTTTCATAAAATTCACCTGGTTTTCCTTACCGTTTTTCAGCTATCGGCTTGACCTAATTTTTAAAAACTGAAAATTCACGGACAAGGGTTAGCGAGTAATTCCTCGGAAATGGATAGATCAACGCTTCTTTGTAATAAAAGAAGGTTGCTGGGAAGTTAAGACTTGTTGGGATTCTGGAGTGCAACCTCAAACTCAATTGGGCTTAACTTTGACTAAATTCAAGAGTCTGGATGTATTTGAAGAGAAACAACCACTAGGTTCGTAATCTGAGCTAATGTAGAGACTTTTACAAAATTGCCAAAGTCACTACCTCAACAACAAGTTCAGGTTGTTTACTCATTAAATAGCGGGGTATCTCAAGACTGAGCTATCGAGGCTTGCTACATTAGGGGCGATACGGAGAGTCATTCTGGTTGGTATCCAGAATGTCTGTAAAAAAAATAAGCCTGAATTGGGCAACTCAGTTTGTGTCACCTCCCCCTACATGGCACTACTGATGTAGCATTGCATCAGTAAATAATTACTATTTGCAGCTTGAGTTTAATGAAATCCTGCTGTTACAACCGCTACAAAAATCCTTCCCAGGTAAGCTGGTTATTCCAACCAGGTCTCGGCATTAAACTGGAAAAGTCTCTTGTATTCAATGCCCCGATGGGCTTTACTGCTGCTCCCAAGTCTTGGCTCGGCGTCATACAGTTGGATAGGGTTGCGTTCGGTGTAGTAAGTGGGTTTAAAAAACTTATCTTTTAAAGATAATGGTTGCGTGACAGATTCGGCAAGCTAACGTTACTGTTTTCAACCTTTCATGTTATTACAGCAAAAAAATCTACTACGTCCACAACGGAGGATAATCGCTTGTGATTAACTTTGACTCGTTTATTCCTAGAGAAATCGCGATCGCACCGATACACCCCCTGGCGGCAAAATTGGAACTAGCCCTGCCTCAAGCAACTAGTGCCTCTTTTGAGGAAATACGGGAAATTCAGCAGCGTCAAGGCATTCCAGGTGTCGTTAAGCGCATTATTCCAATAGATGCTGATACTTTTTGGGAATATTGGTGGTGTGTACCGGATCGCCTCTTGTTAGCGGAAGATGTCGAGTTGATGAAAAGCGATCGCTTCCGTGTCGAAAGCATTCTCGAAAAACTCGTTTGGTTGTTTGGAGGACACTGCTTTGCTAAGGATTGCTCCCGTCAAGGCGATCAGATCATAATTCATGATTGGCAGGAAGTTTTGGAGTTTGCTCGTCAGCATGGGTTTGAATCATATGTCCTAGATATCGACTATATGCCCAATGCCATCAAACGCTATGCTCAACCCTCCCTAACCGGAAAAGCTGACACGGATATCACTTATATTGCCGTTGAACCCGCCCACTGGCACGTTGAATTTTTACAGCTAACAACGACTCCTGGAGGATTTCAAATTCCCTCAACAAAAACTGTTTGTAGTTGTCAAATTTGGACGGCTAAACCTTTCATTAAAAATTTAGAAACAGGGGAAACTTCTACTCGTTATGATTTATGGATTTCCGCTCCCTTGGATATGACCCAACCCCCTTGGCGTTAGTAACATAACTTAAAACGCTCAAATTCTTTCTATGGTAGCATGAAAGCCTAAACTCAATAGCTTACTGTTGATTATTAGTATTGTTTAGTCCTAAAAAACATGAATTTAATTACAATGAAAAAACCTAAAGAAGCCGAGCCAAAAACGTTTGGAGATTGGGCTTACCTAGCCGTAAAAAAGCACTTCAAGCATACAATTAAGTACGAAACAAATGTCCTCAAAGACATAGATCCAGAATCGTTGCACCAGATGCGTGTGGGAATGCGGCGTCTGCGTACCGCAATCAATGGTTTTGCGCCAGCGCTTTCTCTCTCCAAGGCAGCTAAAGAACAAAAAGTAGGGAAAATTGCTCGACAATTAGGAGAGTTACGGGATTTAGATGTCCTCCAAGACTCGCTCCAAAATCAGTATCTTCCGTCACTACCAACAAAAGAACAAGATACTCTTAAGAAAGTTTTATCAAGTTTAGGGAAGCAACGAAAAAAAACGTTAGAACAAGTTCAGACAACGCTTAAAGGGCAACAGTATCATAAACTTAAAGTTGCTTTCCAAGACTGGTTGGAGGAGCCAAATTACGGAGAGTTGGCAGAAATTTCAATTTATGAAATCTTGCCAGATTTGCTTTTGCCATCAGTAAGTAACCTTTTTCTCCATCCTGCTTGGATAGTTGGAGTTGAACTTAATGATGGAAAAATCGAAGTGCTAAACGATTTAGGCTCAGACCAGGTAGTGAAACTTTTAAACACTCACGGTGATACTGTTCATAGCCTGCGTAAACAAGCTAAAGGAGTGCGCTATCAAATGGAGCTGTTTACTGATTTTTATGACTCTACTTATAAAGATTACCTCAAAGATGTTAAAGAAATTCAAAGTCTTTTAGGTGAGATTCAAGATAGTTTCGTTTTAGCAGAATTTTTGACGGATAATCTCGATTCAGATCTGACAGTCCAACTACCTACACTGGCAACTGAGTTAACTGAAACTCGTTATCAGGTCTGGAAAAAGTGGCAGTCTTTCCAACAGCGATATTTGAATGCTGAAAACAGAAAAGATTTCCACCAAGCAATATTGCAACCTGTTTTGAAACAGGAGAAGGAGGAACCAGAAGCAGATGAACAAAGTACTGTAAAAAATAACTGAGAGGGTAGCCAATTTAACTCAATAACTTAAACTGAAGATTACCAAGCCTTTACCTTCGGGAATTAAGGTAAATCTGTAATCATAAGTAAATAGTCAGTTTAAAAAAGCTGAAAAGAGTTGCACCTCATGTCACAAGCTTCCGGAGGAATTCTAGAGAGTTATCGACACGAACCACAGGAAGGGCGGCGACTGCACTTTTATGCTAAAGGAGACGAAATTCCTTTAGTTTCTCAGGGTGTTTGGCAAGTCTGTCAGGGTTTAGTACAAGTGAGTACAATTTGTCAGAATGGTGAAGAGGTATGGCTAGGTTGGGCGGAACCCTCGACATTCTTTGGTCAGTGCTTTTCCTTGCTAAGAAGCTATCGTGCGATCGCTCTTTGTGATGTCCAACTCACCTGGTTTTCCCAAGCGGAAATCAATGCTTCTCCACGTTTGGCTCAGATCGTTTTACCCCAACTGGTACGCCGCATCCAACAGATTGAAGCACTTTTGGCGATTGCCGGTCAACGCCGAGTGGAAGATCGCTTGCAGCACTTACTGCTCTTGATGAAACGAGAAATTGGTCAACCTGTAACAGAAGGGACTCGTTTAGGAGTGCGTATGACACATCAAAACTTGGCAAATGCGATCGGGACAACGCGAGTAACCGTGACGCGCCTCCTCAGTAAGTTAAAAGGTGAGGGAAAAATAAGTTTTGATTGCGATCGCCACATCATCCTTAAGGAGGATAGTTTCTCAAATATAGCGGATTGGTAAATTACTTGCGCGATTGCTAAATTATCCTGATAGAATATCAGCTTCTTAGGTATTAATAACTGGTGAGTTGAGTTCTTCTGGAGTAAAGCCCTGTCTCTCGACGTTATATCAATTCCCCCAGAAAAAGGTCAGTCAGCCGCTGGGTTAATCGTAATTTTACACGGCTGGGGTGCTAATGCCCAAGATGTAGCATCACTGGTTCCTGTGTTAAACCTGACTAATTACCATTTCTTGCTTCCTAATGCGCCCTTTTCTCACCCTCAAGTACCAGGCGGTAGGATGTGGTACGACTTGGAGCGAGAAGATTACAAAGGATTATCACAAAGTCAGCAATGGCTGACAGAGTGGCTTAAGTCCTTAGAAAGTACGACGGGCATCGCTCTTGAATCAACCATTTTGACTGGCTTTTCTCAAGGTGGAGCCATGACTCTGGATGTCGGTTTAACTTTACCATTGGCAGGTTTAGTTTGCATGAGCGGCTATTTGCACCGAACACCTCAAGATGTAGAACCGCCTTTGCCATCAGTCTTAATTGTGCATGGTAAACAAGATACAGTCGTCCCCTTAAGTGCCGCTCATCGAGTGCGGGATCATTTAATGAGTTTGGGAACACCGATGCAATATAAAGAATTTGACATGGGACATGAAATTCAATTAGATGTTTTGGAAGTAATTCGGGACTTTATTCTAGTAAACACCTAACGAGAAATTTTAGCGTTACATCTGTTAAATCTATTGCCGGATTAGTCATTTTTTATAAAAGAGGAAAACTTTACAACAACTTAACTTAATATTTCGTATTATTCAAATGCATTACTTTCAAGTAATGACGATAATATGGGAAAGGCTGTTATTTCTGTACAGCACTTAACACAGACGCTACATTCTTGGGAGGCTTGAGCAATGGCAACTTTAACCGTTCAAGAGCGTGATTTTTCGGCTCTTACAGCAGATGAGATTTCCGAACTGGCTGGGCGTCTGGAGCGGGATGATTATAGCAGTGCCTTTGAAGGACTCGATGATTGGCATTTACTCCGCGCCTTGTCCTTTCAGCGTCCAGAATTAGCAAAACCCTACCTTTACCTGCTCGACTTGGAAGGCTACGACGAAGCCTAAGTAAATTTAACGTGTAGAATTCAAGTCTCTAGGTCAAACTGTAGTCCTTAGTTGACCCCATCCACAAGTTGCTTGCGAAGGTGAGGACGTAGCTTGATGCAGGGCAGACGAATTCTGATTGGCATAGGCGGTGGCATCGCCGCCTATAAAATTTGTGAAGTAGTTTCTCGTCTCTTTCAGGCGGGAGTTGAAGTCAGGGTGATTCTTACCAAAGCTTCTCAAGAATTTATCACGCCCCTAACATTAACAACACTCTCGCGCCATCGAGCATACACAGATGAGGGATTTTGGCAACCAATTCACGCTCGTCCTGTACATATTGAACTAGGAGAATGGGCAGAAGTCTTTGTGATTGCCCCCTTAACGGCAAATACACTGGGTAAATTAGCTCACGGTTTAGCTGATAATTTACTTACTAATACAATACTGGCTTCTTGCTGTCCTGTACTGCTAGCCCCTGCGATGAATACCGAGATGTGGGAACAGCAGGCGGTGCAACGGAACTGGCAACAACTATTGACTGATAGTAGATATCATAGCGTCGGACCGGATGCGGGGTTGTTGGCGTGCGATCGCGTTGGGGCGGGACGGATGGCAGAACCTGCTGAAATTATTACATCGATTCAATCTTTATTGCATACGGGTGGCAAACAAGATTTAATCGGCAAGCGCGTCTTAATTAGCACTGGTGGCACACGGGAATACCTAGACCCTGTACGCTTTATCGGTAATCCCTCCACAGGTAAAATGGGATTGGCTTTGGCACAAGCAGCAAAGCATCGAGGGGCAACTGTAACATTAGTTCACGCACCCGCTACTTGGGAAGTGCCATTAGGTATTCGGGCAATTTCCGTCGTTAGCGCCGCCCAGATGCAGCAGGCGATGTGGGAAAATTTTCCTGATGCAGATCTGATCGTGATGGCGGCAGCAGTCGCTGATGTGAAACCGACTGAATATGTCGCCGAGAAGTTGCCGAAGCAATTGCTCCCTGCTTCCCTTCCCCTGGAACCTGTACCCGATATTTTGGCAGAATTAGGACATCGTAAACAGCCACATCAACTTTTAATTGGTTTTGCAGCGCAGACAGGAGATATTGTGACTCCTGCGTTGGAGAAATTAAGCAATAAGAAATTAGATGGTATTGCCGCTAACCCAATCGATCAACCGGATACTGGTTTTGGGAGCGATTTTAATCAAGCAATTTTTTTAGATAAAAATGGGCGCAAGCTAACAATTGAACCTTGTAGTAAATTACAGCTCGCTCATCATTTGTTGGATTTTGTGAAAGCGATCAATTGAGAAATAATGCTCTACGAGAGTTAGTGTAGTCGCGGCTAGACAACCTCACGTCTCTGGCGGCGGATGAGAGTAAGGACGGACTAAAACCGTATTATTTACAGTTTGGAGGGCGATAGTTATGCTGTTAAAACCAATAGCAGATATTTCCCTAATATCAATGTCTCAAAGTTAATTACAGAGTGTTTCCAAATTGCCCCATCGCGCAGTACAAGCGTTGCGATTCGCTAGTTGCGCCAGAAAATTGGCAAGTCCGGGCGAAACCCTGGGTTGAAGCTTTGACAAAATCGTAGAGCAGACTGTCCCTTTTTGAAACACAACAGAGATCTAGACAAGTGACGAATCCTACTGATACGCTGTCAAGTTAATTGACTAGCTTCTTTTCTCCTCTTCATTTCAATTAAATTAGAGGATTAATCAAAAATTTAGGTATCTCAAGATGAAAATCAAACTAAAATCGGTACTAGCAGGAGTTCTGGCATTAGCGCAATCGAGTGCGATTGCGGCAATCGCCGCTACAGCGATTACCACAACACCCGCCCCAGCTCAAGCGCAAATCGCCCCGATTACTGAACTATTTCCCGTTTTGTCGGGTGTAGAACTGACAACGCAGCAAAAAATCACATTAGCGGAACTCGCTAGCACTGTTCAAACTCAGTTTGAGCAGATTATCACAGCCGATCAACGCAAGCAGTTTCAAGCGGCATTAGGGCAAGGTAAGGGGTTTGGTGAGGCGTTAGCGGCGACGAATATCACCCCTGATCAGCAAAAGCAACTCCAAGGCGTGTTTGTCTCGGTAAGGACGCAGTTAGTTTCAACCTTTACCCCGGCACAGCGCCAGAAGATTCTGGAAAATGTGCGATCGCTTCTGCAACTTTAATCGGCAATGATTTATGTATGTAGGGGTAATGTTCTCGTGCTTACCCCGTGCTGACTGCTTTGATCCCTTTACTAAACTGAGTTTTCCCTCCATAAGAAGGATGTCGCACTTTGGATGAGGCAATGCCTATAAAATTCAAGGTTGCCTGTGCTGTATTCCCAACGGCAACAATCGTTTTAATCTCAAACAACTGAATTAATTGTTGCAAAAATTCGCTTCCTATTATTAATTCTCCCCGTGTTGGCTTGCGATTAGATTGCTCGTTTGCCCCTTGAAATAGATGAAAGGGATAAAGCATTCCAAATTAAACGGTACACCTGTTAAACGGCATCCGCGATATCCAGGCGCTTTTCAACTAATAATAGTTGAGAATTCCGCTTTACCATTTGTTGAAAATATAAATATAAGTTGTCTCTTATTATCGAGTTGACATTAACCTGATCAGAATATTGCTTGTATAAATTACCCAATGATTGAACGCTTGCCAAGGCGGCGATAAATTTCTTAATTTAGTGAAATTGCCTGAATAGGCTATCCGGAAGGAATAAAAAGAAGCTGTAGAAAAATAAAGAGATTGTTGCCAAGGATTCAGTTATGAGTGAAAACAATACCGAAATTAAAACCATCCCTTCAATCAATTATCAACTGGCAGAAATGGTAGCAGGCTTCAAGGAAGTGCTTCATAAATGTGGTGCTACTGATCACCCGGCGGTTGAATTTACCTTTATTAATCAGAAATTAGAAAAAGAAGGCTCAAGGGTCTTGCCTCAAGGCTGTAAGCATAAATGCTGGTACGCACCCGCGACAAATTCCACTCAATGCGGGATCGTCTGTAGTATTTGATTGTGTAACTTTTTACTTCTAATGACGAAAAAAAGCCCCTACCCTGGATTTTGCGCCTAGGTCAGATCAGGTAATATATCAAAGCACAAGTGAACCGCAACAACTTAGGGAAACATCGGTGCAAATCCGTGGCTGTGCGGCAACTGTAAGGGTTGGTCATCCTTCCTTAAGCCAGAACACCTAGTTGTTTCGTCCACTCTATTTCCTGCCTTGCACAGGATAGGGAGCTTAAAATTTAATGTCTACTATCAATACAATCCGTTCTAATACTGAGTTGTCGTTACCGCCTCTGCCGTTAAAACGTCCATTGCTGATGATTGGTCATGGTACAAAAGACGAAGATGGGCGTCAGACGTTTATCGATTTTGCCAATGCCTACCAAGCCTTAGACTCATCCCGACCGGTTGTGCCGTGCTTTTTGGAACTGACGGAACCAACCATTCAAGCAGGGGTTGATCGCTGTGTGGACGAAGGTTATACAGAACTCTCGGCTTTACCAATTCTATTATTTGCGGCGCGGCATAATAAGTTTGATGTGACCAATGAGTTAGACCGAGCAAGGATCAGACATCCCCAGGTACGGTTTCACTACGGGCGTCATTTTGGGATAAGTCCGGGCATTTTGGATTTATGGCGCGATCGCTTACTCGCTCTCGACCAGCCTCAATTCCCTCGCAAAGATACAGTAATTCTGTTTGTCGGTAGGGGTTCCAGCGATCCCGATGCCAATGGCGATGTCTACAAAATGGCTCGCGTACTTTGGGAAGGAAGCGGTTACAGCACCGTTGAAACTTGCTTTATCGGTATCACCCATCCCCGCCTCGAAGAAGGCTTCCGTCGCGCCAGACTTTACCAGCCTCGTCGGATTATTGTTTTGCCGTACTTCTTATTTACGGGCGTTTTGGTGAAGAAGATTTTTGACACTACCGCGCAGCAGCAGGAACAATACCCAGAAATTTCCATGACTTGCTTACCAGAAATGGGCATTCAACCGCAGTTACTGTCAATTCTTCGGGAGCGCGAAATTGAGACTCAACTGGGACAGGTGCAGATGAATTGTGAGATGTGCAAGTTCCGGCAGGCAGCAGCAGGTAATGGCACGGCTCAGGGACACTCTCATGACCACGAGCATGGACATCACCATCATCACGGTCATAGCCATACCAACGCGGCTCCAGACCCTTATGCTGATTTGGAGCAGTATCATCAGCGAATTTGGCAAGCTCCGTAGAAGGGCAGATATAGGCAAGGAGTTTTAAATTTTTTCAGGATGGGTATCGCTCCCTGTCCTGAATTGTTGGTTTTGAAGAGAAGATAGATATAACAAACAAGGGTAATCGACAGGTGCAACCTTTTTCCATAGCTTATGTCTAAAGAATTTACAGTTGGCGATCGCGTCCGGGTAATTGCACTACCACGATATGTTAAAACGGCTGAACCGATGCCAATGCTAAGACCTCCTGATGTAATTCAACTGGGGGAAGAAGGTATAATTCTCGACCGCCGTCCAGGAGGTTATTGGGGCGTTCGCTTTTCTAAGGGCGCGTTTTTGATGGATGCTCTATATATTGAGGCAGTGGCAAGTGCATCCCAAACAGGTGATCACACTGATCCACCAGAACCACTCTCGCCGACCTAATCATTATTTTCAGCAGTAGAAATCTTGAAGATAGATGGAAAAGAGAAACCGTCTTTGTCTTCACTCGTAACAGGAGTGCGGCGTACAGGTTGCATCATCGCAGCGCAAGCGGCGCTGAGGAGTTTAGTGAGCGGTAGCGTTAACCCGTAGCAGGATGCCATGACGCACAGCCTACGGTTTATTGCCTATCGCTCAAAGAAATGCCTAGTTTCTAGAGAATGCAAATACTACTTGCGCTCTTTGAGAATAAGCAACTCTAATTCCTCTCCTCGACAGGCACTTTTTAGAAAATTCAGTCGCGCTTTCGCGGATTGATTCGTGTACTGTTGAGGCTAATGTTCATTATTGGCAAAATGAAGTGGGAATTGAGAGATGAATTTGTACGAATTCCTTCGATCTCTCGGCATTGCCAACCCCGGTGGCACTGGCTGGCTGGCGGTGGTATTAACCTTTTGGTTGGCGTGGGGAGTGACTTGGCATTTTATTCCAGCAGTACGCTCTTTTGCTTTGCAGGTTGGTTGGGCTGACTTACCGAATGCGCGGCGACTTAACCGAGAACCGTTACCGAATGCCGGTGGTTTGGCAATCTATGCTGGAGTGGTTGCCGCCCTGGTACTGGCAACGCTTTTAAGACCCATTGTGATCGAAGGTGTATTGGCGGAAGTCCTGACGATTCTGCTGGGTGGATCAATCTTAGTATTAGTAGGTTTTATTGACGATCAGTTTGGTTTACCACCCCTGTTTCGCTTGTTAACGCAGGTTCTGGCATCACTTTTGCTCGTTGCTAGCAACAGCGGCATTGAAGCGACTTTCGGCACTCCGCTCGATCCCTTGTTCTCAACGTTGCTGACTGTGCTTTGGGTTGTCGGGATTACTAATGCCATTAATTTAATGGATGGTATGGATGGTTTAGCAGGTGGAGTGAGCTTTATTACGGCAATGAGCCTTTTAGCGGTTTCTGCCCAGTTTCCCACCCGTGCGGCGGCGACGTTACTTCTAGCGGCGTTAGGAGGGGCAGCCCTTGGCTTTTTGCGGCATAATTTCCATCCGTCACACATCATTATGGGAGATGCTGGGGCTTACTTTTTTGGCTATGTGTTGGCGGCAACCAGTATTTTAGGCAATTTGAAAGTTACTACGGTATTTGCTTTAGTACCTACAGTTTTGTTTTTGCTGTTGCCAGTGCTGGATACGACTCAGGTATTTGTGCGTCGGTTGATGGCAGGGAAAAACCCTCTCAGTACGCCAGGGAAAGACCATCTACATCATCGTTTACTGGCTTGGGGCTTTTCTCAGCGTCGCGCGGCGGTGACACTATGGACAATTACTTTGGTTTCCAACGGGTTGGCAATGAGATTGCAAGGGATGAGTCGTGGTGTGATTTATACAACGATGTTCAGTATCATCATGCTTTTGGGGTTTACGGTTTGGCACAAGATGCGGACGAAAAAACCTGTTAGTCCACCTTTGTAAACGTTCAGCGTAGGGTGAGTAATGCTGATCAGTACTGAGTGAGATCAAAGTTGTCTCATATAATTCCCGGAACCTTGAGTTTCTACCTGTTGAAGTGTTCCAAATTGACGAGGGTATTGAAAAAAACTGTCTTTGAGCCTGACGGATTCGGCTAACAAACTGTTTGCCTTGTTCCTGTAGCTCACTAATTTCTGAATTCATTTACTGAGCTTTAACAGGTTTGAGAAGAGTACTCAGTACCTCAATCACTAAGCTTAAAGCAATTAGTTGGCTCATTCTTGACCAACTTTCTTGAATTATAAAAAAGTTTAAAACAAGTTTATTCATGCTGTTTTACAGCTAAACGACACTTGTAACGACACTTGTAGAGATTTTAAAGCGGAACGAATGAAGCTCGTTCGCGGGTAGAATGCCATTAAAATGGTCTTGGTTAACGCACGCTCAAGCTGGGTGTTAAAGCGATCGCTCTAAATTGATTGTGTTGAAACACGCAGGGCTGATTGGGACATGAACAACATCAACATCAATACCCCTTCCTGTACTTTTAAAGCACTCATTAGCGGTTTGAGGGCGAAGCGATGAACTCTACTGTGTGCAGGGTGGCGCTGGTCAGTGTGTTACGAATAATGTAAAATTACTTATTAATTCTCTATCTCAATCCGGTTATTTTTACATTTCTTAGTAATAAGGAAAACCTAAGATTATTACAAATGCTTCTTTAGATTAATTTTACATTTATTGAAAAAATACTTCATGTTTTTTGCTCAAACTATTCGTTAAGCTGAACAGATAAGACTAAAGAGGTTGAGGAAATTATATGAACGCTGCTTTTGGCAATAGCTCAAAGAAGCTTGAATGGCAAACGATCGCAATGTGTGCCTTGGGCTTTTGGTTGAGTGGCAGCCTGTTGCTAGACTTTGTGATCATGCCTGGTCTATCTGCTGCTGGCATGATGAGTCAAGCCAATTCTGCAACGGTCGGCTATTCCCTTTTCTGGATTTTTAATCGCATTGAGTTACTTTGTGCTGCTTTGATCCTAACCAGTCTTTTAGCGCTGCGCGGCACTTCCAATCTTTATCGTCAGGTAAGACGCTGGTCAATTTTGTTATCTGTGGTACTGCTTTCTATTGCCCTCATTTATACCTACATCATGACTCCGCAGATGACCGCTTTGGCACTACAGCTAAATCTGCTGGAACCAACAACCGGAATGGCGAAGGGAATGGTGCCAATGCTCGAAGGCTACTGGATGATGGAAGCCTTGAAGTTAGTCGCTGGCACAATACTGCTTGGTTGGTGCTACCGCGATTCTCGTAAGCTTGTCTAATTAGGATATTAAATTTATCTGAATAAAGGCTCCTCATCTGGATGGGGAGCTTTTTGCTGGGCGTCGCACGTTGGGTGATGGTAAGACAGAGTTTTGTGGAATGCGTATCCCTCTTAATTAAAGGACGGACAGGAATTCCACCCCACAATAATCATGAGTGTCCCAGGGTAGCAACGCCGCTTTATTCTGTAGGGGTTTGTTCTTTAGTTCCTAGTTCCTCGGAATCTTCACTCTGTGAGCGCCAAAGCAGGCGTAGCCCCATCAGCGCAAAACCAACGGCAGCGATCGCTTTTAGGGTTCGTGCCGGAAACAACTGAGCGACGCCTTCCCCTGCCAACACTCCGATTAAGCTTGCCAAGATTAGCGCACTTACGGAACCAAAAAACACAGCGCGAGGAGACTTTAAACTACCACCTAATGCGATCGCAGCAAGTTGGCTTTTATCCCCAATTTCTGCCAAAAATACCGTGATGAAACTCAGTCCGAGAAGTTGCCAGTCCATAATTTGGTGATTAGTGACTTAACTTAAACAGGTTGATCGAGCGTTGCACCCTTAAACAGGAAGAGGGCGAGATTTGGCAATTAGCTATTGATGTGGATAACATCCCACAGCAACATGACAGAAATGAATAGTAAAAGTAATCCCGCTGAGGTTTCCAACGTTTTAGGCGACAATCGATGACTTAGCCAGCGACCGAGCAGTACACCCAGTAAACTTGTTGCGATTAACGCCGTTGCTGCACCGGTAAAAACAACCCACGGTGATTGAGATTCTGCACTCATGAGCAGGGTGGCAAGCTGGGTTTTGTCTCCGATCTCTGCTAAGAAAATTGTTAAAAATGTTGAGCTAAAGACGCTCCAGACTCCTCGCTTGCCTTCCTTAACCGTCTGAGGCTTCGGAGAAGGAGTTAGTGGGGGCTTGGGCGTTAGCACCCTTGTTGAGTTGGTCTCAGAAGGAGCATCTTTGTTGAACGTCGGTTCGATTACTTTTGCTGGTGCGGAGTGGATAGGACTAGCTAAAGGCACAGAAGAGAGTTTCACAGGTCGTTGGGGATGAATGTCAAATGGCTTTCATATTCTTCTCATCTTCGCAAAACTTTATGTAAATGTAAAATAATTTAAGCCTATCTAACACTTTACATTAAATTCCTTAACACTTTTCGAGATAAATCCTGCTCTCTTGGTTTAACCTGCTCCCACTGCCGGATATTGAGCCGCTGCTTCCAGATGGGCTAAGGCTTTTGTGTTAGGTAAAATTGTTAAGATTATTGGCTCAGAAGCTAGTTTTGAACTGGGTGCAGCCTGACTTTTCATGAGCAATGGTCAAATAGGCGATCGCTTTTCTCGACATTTAAAACACCTTAAATCGGCATTATTGAGTGCTGAGTAATCCAGGAGTTTCCTCCAGAAGTGCCTTAAATCGTGCAAAACTTAAAAATTTTTATCTTGGTCAAAATTAAGCAAACTTCAATCTCGACCACAGACGCCGAACAATCAGTTGAAGGGCAAGGCTATTATTAGTTAAATTCAATATTCTCCTTTTAATCACTCCGTCTCAGGTATTTCAATGTGCGAAAAATCCAACCTGAATGATTAGCGATTGCTGGGCGGATTAAAATGCCTTGAGAAGGGCTAAACAAAAGTGCTAGGAAAAAGAAGCTAAAAATTACTAACACAATTGCCGGACCCGAAGGAATATTTAAGTAGTAACTGGTATAGATTCCCATAATGCCAGCAATCACGCCAA
>CADCTM010000111.1 GCA_902805485.1 uncultured Coleofasciculus sp.
GATAATTCCACTGATGTAATAAATTTAAAGTTTGGGGAGTAAACAACCCATTAGGCGGGCGAACATCACGCACAGTATCCGGATGAATCTCACAAGCTTGAGCGATCGCCCTTTGAGTTTTTGCTAAACTCTGTTCCAGTTCGTCCGGCTTCAAGAGCGGAAAAGAGCGATGATGATATCCATGTAATCCAATCCCATGGCCGCGCTGCGAGACATTCCTCGCCACAGCCGGCGCCCGCTCTACACAAACCCCCAACCAGAAAAAACTAGCCGGGATATTGTAGCAGTCTAGGACTTGGAGGAGTTCTGGAGTGTATTGAGGATGGGGACCGTCATCAAACGTTAACGCGATCGCCTTCTTCGTCGTTACGCCTGACCAGAGGCAACTCGGAAAAGACGGTTTAAGAATTTTATACAGAATCGGATAAAGTGGCGCAAATTGCATTCAATCGTTGTTAATTACAAGATTTTAGGAATCGGGTGAATCTTAACACTCTTAATTTTAAACATCGCTTTTTACAGTATCGCCAGATCTTGTTGATGCTGACAGGCTTTTGGCTCGCTGTCGCCCTTACTAGCTGTAATACCCTGATTGTTAACCAGTATGAAGCAACTGTACAGACAACTTTGACCTGGCAAATTAGATATAACATCAACCCGACAAATGATAAGATGCCGCGCTTTGAGGAATTCGCTTCAAAGTCCCTAGTCAGTCGCAACGGTGAGCAACCCAAAGACGCCGTGATTGGTCCCGACGAAAAAGGCTTGTGGTGGGCAGCTTTACCGCCACGACCGACCATTGATGAAGTCGAACAACGGCAGAAGCCTCAGGAACAGGCAAGCCAACCGGAACTATTGCGGACTGAGAAATATCAGATCAGCTTCCAACAGGATGGTCAAAGTGTTACCTTACCAACTAACTACGATGTTTATCGACAAGTTGCCAGGGCTTATCGTTTGCGGAAGCCATTGAAGTTAACCTTGGGAATAGGCGATCGCTCTGTAACCAAAGCCGAATTAGCCGAGCAAGCGCCTGAAGTTGACCCCTACTAGCGACACCGATTTCGCCTCAGCGATTTAACGGCTCATAAACCTTAGTCGCCCGTTTTAGGGAAATTGGCGTCTGAAGCGGTTGAACCCCTTTACCTAACCTCTGGTTATTATCTAGCACCATCAGACCATCCAGAACCGCCTCCCGGATGATTGATTCCTGTTCATGGCTCAACATCAAGCGAAAGCAGTCAGCCACTACACGGCACACGGATGGCTTATGGCGTTGGTTTGTTCCCCACTGAGTTAGCTGCCGCACCGCTAGTAGGCGCTTAACGGGATCAGCCTCGCTCAAGTCATTTAACATTTTGTCGCGGTTCACCTCATCTTGGCTGGCTTGACTGTAGAGTAGTTGCCAAGCGAGGAGGACGAAAGTGGCGAGAGTCCCAAAGCCTTGAAGAATTGCCCCAGACGCAATCCAGCCGCTATCAGAATCCATCCAAACAGAGACAGCCATGTAAGTCGTGAGGGTAGCAACGCCCCCACTGCCAACCGCTAGAGTTAACTGCTGATTTGAGCCACTGAGAAATCGGCGTAAACTCGACCAATACAGTTGCCAGTCCCACTCTTGCATCAAGTAGACCAGCACCATCACCAATACACCAGCACCAGTAGCCAGTACGAGCTTCCAATTCCAAAAGAGCATCGTCACGATACCCGTTAGAACCACAAGCCAGCCACCCACTCCCCGAATGCGATACGAGTAAAGCCGCTTAAACCCTCGATCTTTGACTAGAACCAGCAACAAACTTTCAATTCCATTGAGGAGTTGCTGCAACCAAGACGACGCCTGTGTCACGAATATTTCCTGTTTTATTGCGATAAATAATGCCTATTCAGCTATATATGCTAATAGAATACAGGCTTCACGTCCTCCATGAGTGCTGAGTCGCGATCGAGTAAAGCCAATTCAGTAGACTACCCAGCATCCATGAGTCAAGCAAGCTTCAAGTCGGAAAGACGGTCAACTAATGACTAATGACCAATAACTAAAAATCAAAGCTTAAGTCACCTAAGGTCAGTTGACCATCAAAAGCATAAAAAGTAATGCGAGAGATATTTGGCTCCTCAATCAGCAACTGAGCGTTAGGAGGCAGTTGAGAGTCAGAACCCCCCAGATTTGGTCCAGTTAGCCACTGACGACCTAAAAGCTTGTCCTGGTGGTCATATGCCGAGAGAATAGTTCGTTGGGAACTAGTGACATAACAGCAGAACTTACGAATAGTTTGGGAGAAGGTGACTTCCAACCAGCCGCTTTTGGGCGCACCCATTAACACAGTAGAACCAGAACGGGGTGGATAGGCGGGATTTGAGGGTTGTAAAGCGATCGCATTTTTCAAGGTAATTCCATAGTGATGAAACTGACGATCCACAACTTCAAAACATTTCAAGTCTTCCAGATTCAGGCAGACACTCAAAGGTCTTTTCACGAGTAGATTCGGGTTACACTTCAAGGCACGACCGTAAGGAGAAGCGATGACGGATTGCACAGCCATGAAGTTGAGCGGAGTTTCATTAGTTTCAGAATCTCTGGCTTCATTCGACGGTCGAACGCATTGTATTGCCATACAACTACTATGAACCTACTTTTTCAAAAACCCAAGAATTTTTCTACCGATTGACCTAAAAAAGCCAAAATCTTCGCTTTATCTAGAAGTAATACAACCCTGTTCCCAAAAAACACCTTGATGATGACTCAGACTCTTTAATGCACCCTAGGTAGGTGATTATATTTGATTCTGATTCATCGTCCGCCGCCGCTTTAGAAGTTACAATACTTTCTCGATTGCCTTGACAACCTTGAACTACTACAAAGATTTTTTAGGGTATTACGGATTTGGTCTAGTACATTTCGAGTAAAAGCTTCTACCCACCTAAAAAACTTTGATGAAATAATAGTAGCTAAAGTTCCGTCATTCTTGCCTAATTACCCACCTCTGGCAACTCATCAACGTTTTAACGTTGGTTTGGGGTTTTGGCTCTCAGACCCTATATTTATCAAGGCTAAGAAGCTTTCTTTGCCGTTGATGCCGAGTTCTGACTCAAAGCCTCTTTCACAGGAATCAACCGCTAGTAAGAAGTTCTAAATGTCACAATCAGCAATGATAGCAGTAGCAATGAGGTCTGGACATGATTGAGCCAAATGGCTTTAAACAAAATTCACTCTCTACCTCGCTGGGAAGGATGGCGTATTACACCCCGGCTGGATCGCCCTGGCGTCCTTCAGACACGGTTGAGTCAGCAGAACTACCTCCCTTAGTATTTTTGCATGGCTTTGGCGGTGGTTCGTCTGCCTATGAATGGTCAAAGGTTTACCCAGCGTTTGCCAGTGAGTATCGCATCCTTGCCCCCGATTTAATCGGTTGGGGGCGCTCAGAGCATCCAGTACGGAATTATAAAATTGATGACTACATTACGACAATAATTGAGTTTCTGGAAGGGACTTGCAATCAAGCGGTGCCAGTTGTAGCTTCGTCTCTAACAGCAGCCTTTACAATTCGTGCAGCAATTGAGCGTCCGGATTTATTCAAGTCTTTAATTCTCACAACTCCAGCCGGATTAGCGGATTTTGGGCAAGATTATCGCCGTAGCTTTTTCGCTCAGGTAGTCAGTACTCCGATTCTCGATCGCATTCTCTACACAACGGGAATTGCCACCAGCGCTGGTATCCGCAATTTCTTAGAAAATCGCCAATTTGCCCAAAGTAGCCGTGTTTACGAGGAAATTGTTGAGGCTTATTTAGCGTCAGCACAGCAACCCAATGCTGAATATGCGGCGCTTTCTTTCGTTCGGGGAGATTTATGCTTTGACTTATCTCTGTATGTCCCTCAACTAACGACTCCCACGGCAATCATTTGGGGACAAAAATCAGAGTTTACGGGACCAGATGTTGGCAAACGTCTTGCTGCTCTTAACCCCCAAGCGATTCGCATCTTTCAACCCTTGGATGATGTTGGACTTACGCCGCAGTTGGAACTGCCAGGAGTGACAATTGGTTTAATTCGGCGTTATTTACAGCAACTTAATGAAGGGGAATAAGGAGTATTTTCAAATCCTTAAACCCCCAAGGTTTCTTACTTATTAATTCTCAAATCAATCACGCTAGCGTTGAAGTTGTAAGTTGGACCTTCTAACTCTAGCGTTGTCCCAATTCTGACCTTGCTGTTGCCTAAGACTGGACCATCTTTAGTGATTGTTGCTTGACCGCCCAAAGACATCAACATATCGGTACTAAAAGCATCCGGGCGAGGATCGGGCAGCGCTTTGACTGAACCATCAGGTTGTGGCACAGCTAGTAGGGGTCGTGGGAGGGGGTTTACAGATTTAATGTCAAGCTGACCATAAGGTTGATTACGAATGATGATATTGGTCTTTTTCTGCTTAATAAATTGAGCGATCAATTCTTCTGGATTACGTACATTTAGACCCTTTACAAGTACATCTAATTCTACGGGTTTTGTACCACCCTGTTGTGCCACAGAACCGGAAGTACCGGGAAAGAAAAAGATCCCCACAATTACCAATAAAATCACCAAGGCAGCACCCAAGTCGAGAATACTCACTTTGCCGAAGAGGCGTCCTTTAGAATCCAAAATAGCCATGAAATCTTATGTGTATTTTTGCAAGAACGATTGGCACAG
>CADCTM010000112.1 GCA_902805485.1 uncultured Coleofasciculus sp.
CAAAGTTCGGATTTTCATCAAATGCATCAATTGCATTATCAATTAAATTTGTCCATACCTGATTAAGTTCACTTCCATAAGCATTAATTTGAGGAAGCTCGCAGCCATATTCTCGTATGAGCTTAATTTCTCCCTTTAGTTTATGACCAAGCATTGTTATAGTACTTTCTAATCCTTCATGAATATCAATCACTTGTAAAGGCGCTCGATCCATATACGAGTAGTCTTTTACCGCTTGAACTAGTGTTGAAATTCGAGCCGTACTGCGCTCAATCTCTTCGAGTAAGCCGACTTCAGCTAGTGTTACTGCAATCCAGTTGAGAATATCACTTAAAAGCGACTGACTGACCTGGGTTTTTACCATATTTAACCAGCTTGTATCCAGTCCGGCAGCTACTAACGTTGGGGCAATTTTCCAACTATTATCAATTGCCTGATTATTTAACCAATCGCTTACAGCATCTTCTTGATCACTTAACATTAAAGGGTCTAGTTTTGGAGCAGTAAGGGCACGATTAATTGTTTCTTCCTGCAAGTTACATAGAAAATTTTGTTGAGAACTTGTTAAAGATTGTTGAGTGAATTTTAAGCTTAAAGGTTGTAATTCTTGAAACTTTGATCTTAGTTGTTTGACTGCCCGACGGTTTGCAGAAGCAGGGTTATTTAATTCATGTGCTAGCCCTGCCGCTAACGTACCTAATGCAACTAATCTCTCTCGGTTTTGAGAAATCATTTGTAACTCTTGAACTCGCTCTGCCATTGTGCGAAGAATGACGGTCATTACACAGGTGCAACTTGATAGTAATTCCAAAAAAGCTGGCTTTGCTAATTGAAAAATATAGCAAGCCTTAACAGCACGACCTCTTGCCCATAACTGTTCTTGACCCATCAAAATTGGCAATTCCCCAAACAACGTTTGTGGCGTATAAGTGGCTAGCAAAACTTCTTGATTACCAACTTTCTGTGTAACTCGCACTTCCCCTTCAAGAAGTACAAATACACAATCGGCTAAATCCCCTTCATCGCGGTGAATATCGCCTGGTTGCAAGCGAATTGCGGTTCCTTGTTCAAGTAACCAATATAAGCGGCTTTCTGTAAGTTGTGAGAATAGCGGAACTTGGCGTAAGGTGTTTATATCAAGCATAATATTTAATTAACTTTGGGCAATTGGCAAACGAACCCGAAAATGAGTTTCACCAGGTTTAGAATCAAAACAAATCTCTCCATGATGGCGTTGAACCACGATTCTCCGAGCAATATCTAAACCTAATCCAGTGCCGGCGCCGACTCCTTTAGTTGTAAAGAATGGCTCAAAAATGTGTGACTGAATCTCTACTGAAACTCCCGCTCCTGTATCACTAATTTCAATGACTACCTGCTCACAATCTCGATGCGTTCGGATTGTTAATTCGCCTTTACCTTGCATCGCATCAATCGCATTATCAATCAGATTCGTCCACGCCTGATTTAACTCCCGTCCGTAAGCCCAAATTGACGGCAACTCTCCATATTCGCGATTGATTACAATGCCGTATTTTAATTTATGTTTGAGAATAGTTAATGTACTTTCAATTCCTTCATGAATATCGATCTCCTGCAAAGCCGATTGATCCATGTATGAATAGTCTTTCATAGACTTAATTAACTCAAAAATCCGCGTTGAACTCAAGTTAATCTCCTCTAACAACTTGATGCCGGAAATCGTAGCTTCAAGCCAAGTCAAGACGCTTTCTAAACATTCTGGAGCCACTTGAGCGGTAATTTCATCAAGTTTATCAACCATCAAGCCAGCAGTAACCAGCATCGGTGCTAATGTCCAGCCCCGTTCAATTTTATGCTCCTCCAACCAGTCGGATACAGCATCTTCAAACTCACTTTGAATTAACGGATCATGTGACTGAGATTTGCGGGTAGTAAGTGCGGATTGTTGATATAAATTACTTAAAAAGTTCAATTGTGTTTCACTAATTGGCTGTCGATGCAGTTGCAGCGCTAAACTCGGTAACTTTTGCAGAATGTCTTCTAGGTGCTGTACCTGTCGTCGTACCGCTGCAGCCGGATTATTTAACTCGTGCGCTAACCCTGCTGATAAAGTACCAAGTGAAATTAATTTAGCTTGTTGTTGCGTAACAGTTTCATGAATTTGCGATCGCTGTGCTGCAACTTTCATAATCTGCCGCATCACACCCGGACATAGTTCTAGCATTCGCCAAAATTCATCCGGCGCTAGCTTATACAAATGCACTGCTGTTAACGCCCGTCCGCTTGTGGGATACGGTTCATCTAAAATTAAAATCAATTCTGCAAACACATCTCCCGCTTGCAAAATGAGCACAGGAACCGTTTCGCCGCCAACCTTACGAGTCCATTCGGTTTGACCTTCCAAAATGATATAAAACCCATCTGGAGAATCACCTTGATGAGCAATTTGCGTTCCTAACTCCAACCAAACATCTGTTCCATGCTCAACAACACACTGTAATTGATCGTCTGATAAATGAGCAAACAAAGGAACTTTGCGTAACGCATCAATGTGCATAAAATTTCGGTGATTACTCGTTTCAAGAACCGACGTTTGCCAAATATTGATGGACGAATTGAACGCAGATTGAACCCTCACCAACACCAGATGCCACTCGCTTTATCGAACCATGCCGCACATCACCCACGGCAAAAACACCAGGGACATTGGTTTCTAGTAAATACGGATCGCGATCAAGTTTCCATCCTTTCGGGCGATGATTTAATCCAGCTTCACCTGTACGTTTAAGATCGGGTCCGGTAACGATAAAATCAAGCTCATCACGCTCCACCGAGCCATCTAACCATCCAGTACGCGGCACAGCACCGATAAAGATAAACAGTGAGGTTGCAGGAACAGTTTCGATTTCACCAGTTGCCACGTTTTGAATAGCTAGCGCTTCTAAACTCGTTTCTCCCTTCGCCTCAACCACACTGGAATGAGTTTGGACGGTAATATTTGGTGTTTGGGCAATTTGCTCAATCAAATACTGCGACATACTCTTAGTTAAAGATTCGCCCCGCACCAACATTGTCACCTGCCGCGCGTACCGAGAGAAATACATCGCCGCTTGTCCAGCAGAATTTGCCCCACCAATAATATAAACATCCTCTCCTTGACACGTCAGTGCCTCCGTTTGCGCCGCCCCATAATAAACCCCCGCGCCCGTTAATGCCTCAAGCCCCGGTACATCCAAGCGCCGCCACGACACCCCCAAGCCCAAAATTAAAGCATGACAACTAATCTCATTGCCATTGGACAAGGTAATGATCCGGTAGGGATCTTCTACCCGAAATCCCGTTACTTCTTGCGGTGCAAGGATTTCCACGCCAAAACGTTTTGCTTGCGTCACGGCACGACGCGCTAAATCACTGCCACTTAAACCGGATGGAAACCCCAAGTAGTTTTCAATTCGCGAACTAGTGCCCGCTTGTCCACCTGGTGCTTCGCGTTCAATCATCACCGTACGTAACCCTTCCGATGCGCCATAAACAGCCGCTGCCAGTCCTGCGGGTCCACCTCCCACGATGATTAGATCGTAAAATGGCTTTTCTGCCTGGGTTTTGAGTCCGATTTTCTCGGCAACATCGGCAATAGATGGTTGAATCAAACTGCCACCATCAGCAAACAAAACCAGGGGTAAAGAAAGGCGGTCACAATTGGCAAATGTGGCTAATTTTTTCGCTTCCTCAGATAACTCAATATCCAACCATTGATAAGGAATTTGATTTCTTGCTAAAAAGTCTTTCATATCGTGGGACTGCGGCGACCAACGATTTCCAATTACCCGAATGCCTTCAAATGGGGGACGGAAAGTTGCTAACCAATCATCGAGTAAATCGTCGAGAACTGGATATAGCCGTTCTTCTGGCGGGTCCCAAGGCTTGAGTAGATAGTAATCGATTTGGGTGCTGTTGATTGCGCGAATTGCGGCATCGGTATCGGCGTAGGCGGTGAGCAATGCACGTTTTGCTTGGGGGAAGACTTCTAAGGCTTGCTCCAAAAACTCAACGCCCGACATCTGTGGCATTCGTTGATCGACCAAAAACAACGCAACTGGTTCGTTGCGTAATTTTAATTGTTGCACTGCGTCGATCGCACTTGCCCCCGAATCAGCGCGAATAATCCGAAAGCGATCGCCATATTGCTGTCGCAAATCCCGCGCCACAGCTTGCAGAACTTCTGGATCATCATCAACGGTGAGGATTACAGGTTTAGCCATGAGTAAGGATTATTTGAACAAACGGATACGCAATTGTAACTATCTATGGTTGCAGATTACAAGATTAACTACATCTGCCAAAAGGCTATCTTAAATGATTCACTCTTGGATTAAAGGACAAATTCGTTGCTGTCAAATAATCAGATTCTCATCACCGAGAAAACTCTGAAATTCCCCAGTTGCTGCGTTGATTTACGAAATTCTAGATACATTAGTTTTCTGCTTCTTTCCAGGTAAAATCGTCGCGCCGAATTGGATGCTTGTACAGGGCGCTAAACAAGAGGATGCCTTAGACAGGGCTGCTTGACGGCTAATTCATTTGAGGCTTGCATTTTCTCAATGTCTGTGTGATACTGCTGCTTAATTCAATTAAATACATTATCTTGATCGATTTACAGTAGTTTAGGGAAGTAAGAGAAGTAAGAGGCTAACA
>CADCTM010000113.1 GCA_902805485.1 uncultured Coleofasciculus sp.
GCGAGACATCACCTCAGAAGTTGCCGCTTACCTCGCTGCCAGCAGTAAAGTAAATCAACTCGCAGCTTTAGCCCGCGCTACTGATGCCCTCAAGACTTTGGATGAATACGTCAGTGCCCAAGTCGCCGCACCAGAGCAAACCATCCTCCGCCGCATCATCGATCAGTGGAGCAACCTGATTATTACAGAAGGCGGCATTGCTGGGCGAAATCAAGTATTTGAACCCGTGGCTAATCCCTACGTTGTTGGTAATCCCGTTAAAAATCATCTATTTATCGGTCGCGAGGATATTCTACGCCGTCTCGAAGAACTTTGGATGGTGACAGGACAACCGCCCTCGGTTGTGTTGTACGGGCATCGCCGCATGGGTAAATCCTCAATCCTCCGTAATATGGGAGCAAGTCTCGGTTCTCAAGTAACGGTGATTGATTTCAATATGCAGCGAGTCGGATTAGTTGCCAATACCGGAGAACTCCTATATAATTTAGCTCTAGCTTTATATGATGGCTTATCTCCTGCCAAACAAGCCCAGTTAGGAGAGCCAGACGAAGACAAATTTAGCGATCGCAATCCCTACACCGCTCTCGATCGCTTTCTTAAACAACTTGACCAGGTAAGAGCCGGACAGCGATTCATTATCGCCATTGATGAATTTGAACTAATTGAAGAAGCAATTAAAGAAAAGCAACTAGAGCCGCGTTTGCTCGACTTTTTGCGGAGTCTAATTCAAACCTATTCCTGGTTTGTCCTCGCCTTTGCCGGACTGCATACCCTCCAGGAAATGACCGATAATTACTGGAATCCTCTCTTTGGCAGCGTCACCGCAATTCCTGTAAGTTTCCTCTCCCCCAACGCCGCCGCACAACTGATTACCCAACCTTCCCCTGATTTCAACCTGGACTATAACTCCGACGCCATACAAGAGATTATCCGACTGACTGGCGGTCAACCTTATCTTATTCAACTGATCGGACATAATTTAGTAACCCGTTTTAATCGCCAAACCTATGAAGAAGGCATTGAGCGAGAACGACGCTTTTCCCTTGCTGATGTCGAAGCTGTAATTAACGCACCAGAGTTTTACCGAGATGGGAATGCCTACTTTAATGGTGTTTGGGTGCAGGCTCAAATGAGTGAACCCCCACAGCAAACGGTTATTTTAGAAACGCTGAGTCATGTAAGTTTGTCTTTGACTGAGATTATTGAGCAAACTGCCCTCAATCCTAATCAAGTCCAAGAGGCACTTTCAATGCTCGAAAACCATGATGTTGTGAGGTTGCAAGATCGGAAGTATTTCTACACCGTTGAATTGATGCGTCGTTGGGTATCGAGTTTATCCCCCAGCCCCCCTTGTTAAGGAGGGCTGGGGGTGAATTTTTGATTCCCACCAGAGGTTTAATCCAGGAGAATTATTCCCTAATCATACGATCGCGTGCATTTTGCAATGCTAGACGTACTTGCTCGAAACCCGTACCGCCATAACTGTTACGTGCCGCTACAACTTGCCTGGGTGCGATCGCGTTATATATATCCTCCTCAAACGCGGGATGCAATTCCTTCCACTCTTCCAAACTCAAATCCTTAAGTAATTTATCGCTCTGTAGGGAAGTTTTTACAACCTTACCCACCAAGTTGTAAGCTTCCCGGAAAGGAACGCCTTTTGTTGCCAAATAGTCAGCAACATCTGTGGCATTAGAGAAATCTTCAGCTACCGCTTCGGCTAACCGTTGCTGCTTGAATTCCATGCCTTCCCGCAGCAGAATAGTCATTGCTTCCAGACAAGCGCTAACCGTTTTCACGCTGTCAAACAGTGCTTCTTTATCTTCTTGTAGGTCTTTGTTATAAGCCAGAGGCAGCCCTTTCATTAAGACCAACATTGCTTGAAGATGACCGAAAACACGCCCAGTTTTACCCCGTACCAGTTCCGGCACATCAGGGTTTTTCTTTTGAGGCATAATGCTGGAACCTGTGGAACAACTGTCTTTGAGGGTGACGAAGCCAAATTCTTGAGACGCCCAAAGAATCACTTCTTCTGATAATCGGCTCAGGTGTACCATAATCAGGCTGGCAGCACACAAGAATTCGATCGCAAAATCGCGATCGCTCACACCATCCAAACTGTTGCTGTAAACGCCGCCAAATTCCAGCAGAGAAGCTGTGTAGTGCCGATCAATCGGAAAGGTAGTCCCAGCTAAAGCACCACTTCCCAACGGTGAAATATTGACCCGTTGATAAATCTCCCCCAAGCGCTCCCAGTCCCGCTGTAGCATCTCAAAGTACGCTAGAAGGTGATGCGCCAAACTTAGGGGTTGGGCGCGTTGGAGGTGCGTATAGCCCGGAATCAGGGTTTCTACGTTTGCTTGGGCGAGGCTTAGTAAAACACTTTGAAACTCGCGCAATTGGTGGCGGATTTGGGAAATTTGCTCGCGCAGGTAGAGTCGAGTATCCGTACCAACTTGATCGTTACGCGATCGCGCTGTGTGCAATTTTTTGCCAATATCTCCGGTAATCTCCGTTAAGCGTCGTTCGACGGCAAAATGGACATCTTCGGCGTCAATACCTGGGTTAAACTTGCCTTCCCGGTATTCGGTACGAATTTGCTCTAAACCGGCAACCAGTTTTTCTCCTTCCTGGGGTGAGATAATGCCAGTGTGAGCGAGCATTTTGGCATGAGCCACAGAACCTGTGATGTCATATTCAATCAGTTCAATGTCAAAGCCGATACTGGCATTAAAATAAGCGATCGCTGGATGTAACGCTGATTCAAACCTCTGGCTCCAGGTTGTTTGTTCAGTCACGAGATCAAGTCCTCAGTGTGAAAGTCGCTTGTTTTTTGTTCTACCTGTTGGGAAGCTGAAGCTGGTGTCAGTTGTCAGTTGCTGATGACTTAACTCTTTTAAAAAGAAGTCATACTTCTAAAGAGGTAGCCAAAGAATATCCCAATGAGCATCGCCCAGATTTGACCGGTACTGACAAATTTACTCCAAGCATTTTGGATATTCGCCAAAATATCGGGAGTATTAGAAACATCCTGAGCAAAAAAAAGCCAATCAACTTGAAACTGAGGGTTTAACCCACCTAAAGCCTGATTCCAGTGGTTGATGTTGTCTGCGAGCGCGGGTAGGGTTTGGATTGCTTCAATAACCATGACAATGATTGCCTCACACTAAATAGTTCACGCTTGATGATTTTACCTGCATCACGACCAAGGTCATATCATCTCCGTTACGGTTTGTTGAACCAATAAACTGCTGGACTCGCTCAAATAAGTAATTTAAAATCTCTTGAGAAGTCGGGCAATGCTCACAAGCCCACTGAAAAGCTTGTATCAGGTTTTCTTCATCAAAGCGATCGCCCTTTTGGTTGGCGGCATCGGTAAAGCCATCAGTGTAGTAAATAATTGTGTCACCGGGAGCTAGCTGCACTTGGGCGTCTTCATACTGAGAATCGGCTTCTAGACCAATCAACATCCCTTCGGTATCTAATTTGTGAATTGACTGGGTTGACGCTTGCCATAGCAAAGGTGGATTGTGTGCTGCATTGCTGTAATGCAGAATTTGGGTTTGGGGGTCGTACTCGGAATAAAATAGTGTCACAAACCGATTAGAATTTTCCAAATCGGCATACATCACCCGGTTTAAGTGGTGTAAAATCCGCGCCGGTGAGTGGCGATTCAGCACCTCTGCTCGCAGCATTCCCCGCGTCATCGTCATAATTAAACCCGCCGGGACGCCTTTTCCCATCACGTCGCCGATCACAACACTCCACGGCACCAAAACCCTGTGTCCGTCATTTGCTGCCTCGATTTCTGGCTTTTTAGAGCGTAGTTGGTCGTAGTTAGCCGGGATAAAATCGTAGTAGTCGCCACCGACGCGGTTAGCGGTTTGACATAGCGCTGCCAGTTCAATCCCCTCAATTTCAGGACATTCGCGTGGCAGAAGGCGCAGTTGAATGTCTGCACCAATTTCTAATTCTCGATCCAGGCGTTCTTTTTTCCGCAATTCGGTTGTCAATTCATCATTTGCGATCGCAACAGCGGTTTGATCGGCAACCAAGCGGACTAGCTTCTGGCGTGTTGGCGACCAGGTATATTTTGGATCATGGGTAAATACATACAAACGCCCACGTTCGCTATTTTTGACCAAAATTGGCGTCCCAAATAGCTGTACTTCTGCTCCGAGATAGTGATTGACTTGCTCATCCAAGGATGCCTGGATTAATTCCAAGGGTACTGGTGTTGTTGAGTCAGTATCCGTAGCATTGCTGGCGGCAGTGACCGCACGGGTTGCTTTTTCGATCGCTTTACGAATATCCTGACAAGCCTGACCTTCCTGGCAATGTAGCCGTTCTAGCCGTACCTGACCGTTTGGTTTGAATAAAATTAAAGCGCCACCATCAGCGTCAGTCACCCGCGCTGCCATCAGCGGAATCAACTCCAAAAACTGATTTAAATTATTGAAGCTGCGTAAGGCAAACCCTAGGGAACTCAACAAATCTTGAATCTTGTGTTGTTCCCGGTGCAGACGCGCCACCAGTTCTTTGAGAGCAGAAACGGGCGTCCCTTCAGCAGCGTAGGCGCTGCTACTGTCGGCTGAATTTGAAGGTTGACGCGGAACAGGCAGTGCTGTCATAGCATCGGGTAGGAACATTAAGTGAGTAAAGAAA